>JBKJNV010000032.1:0-4354 GCA_046593435.1 Roseomonas sp. | reverse complement strand
GGCGCCGATCTGCACCTGGATGCGCCCAGTGTTGGCCGGGGGTGGCGTGCGCGCGGCGCCAGGCACTGCGGGTGCGGCCGCCGTGGGCGTAGCCGCGGGGGGTGCGGCGGCGGCGGGGGCGGGCGCCGCGACGGGCGCTGGGGGCGGCGCGACCTGCTGGCGCAGGGCGTCCAGCCGCGGGCCTTCGGCTTCGGGGGCCAAGCGCGCGGTTGTGCTGGCCGGGCGGCGGTCGCGGTCGAAGATCAACTCATTCTGGTTCTGCACCCGCAGCCCGCCCGGGTCGGTCGGGCGCACGCGCACGGGGCGCGGGTCCGCCTCCACCAGCGGCACGCCACTGCCGCCTTCGCGCGCCAGGCCCCACATCACCAGCGCCCCGATGCCGAGCGCGGCCAGCAGCCCACCCCCGATCGCGATCATGCGCCGAGAGGATGAGCCGCCGGCATCGCGTTCGGCGCGCAGGCGATAGGAAGGTGTGACGTCGCTCACCGCATTTCCTCGACCGGGGTCACCCCCATCACGGCGAGGCCTGCGCGGATCACGCTGGCCGTGGCCGAAACCAGCGCGAGGCGGGCCTGCGTTGCGGCCGGCTCATCCTCGCGAATGAAGCGGAGTGTCGCATCCTCGCGGCCGCGATTCCACAGCCCATGAAAGTCCGATGCGAGATCAGCGAGATAGAAGGCAACGCGGTGCGGCTCCCGCGCTTCGGCCGCCGATTCGATCATGCGCGGGAAGGCGAGAATCCGCCGCAGCAGCGTCAGCTCGGCCGGATCCGAGAGGGCGCCGAGCGGCGCGGCCGCAAGCGCTTCGGCGGCGGGCTCGCCGGCCTGGCGCAGCACCGACCGGCAGCGCGCATGGGCGTACTGCACATAGAAGACCGGATTGTCGCGCGACTGCTCGATGACCTTGTCGAGGTCGAATTCCATCTGCGCATCGGATTTGCGCGTGAGCATGGTGAAGCGCACCGCGTCGCGGCCCACTTCGTCGATCAGGTCGCGCAGGGTCACGTAGGTGCCCGCGCGCTTGGACATACGCACCGGCTCGCCATTCTTGACCACCTGCACGATCTGGCAGAGCACCATGTCGATACTCACCGCGCCATCGCTCAGCGCCTTGACCACGGCCTGCATGCGCTTGACGTAGCCGCCATGATCCGCGCCCCAGACATGGACCAGCGCGTTGAAGCCGCGCGCGATCTTGTCGGCATGGTTCGCGATGTCGTTGGCGAAATAGGTGCCGGACCCGTCGGATTTGCGTAAGGGCCGGTCGGTGTCATCGCCGAACTGCGAGCTGCGGAACAGCGTCTGTTCGCGCGGTTCCCAATCCTCAGGCGTCTTGCCCTTCGGGGGTTCGAGGGTGCCCTGGTAGACGAGGCCCTTCGCATCGAGCGTGGCGATGGCGTGGGTCACCGCGTCGCGCTCGATCAGCGCTGCTTCGGAGATGAAGACGTCCATGGTGACGCCCAGGGCCGCGAGGTCCTCGCGGATCGATTCCATCATGCGATCGATGGTGAAGGCGCGCACCGGCGCCAGCCAGAGATCGGCACCTTCCATCCCGATGCGATGCACGGCATCCGGCCGCGCATAAGCCTCGCCATGCGCGGCGGCCAACGCCTGCCCAACCGGGACCAGGTATTCGCCGCGGTACTGCAAGCCGCCGGGGATGAGCTGGGCGAACTCATCCTCGGTCATCGTCGTCCCCAGCGCCTGGAGGTAGCGAAAATACGCCGCGTAGGCCAAGGCCTGCACCTGCGCCCCGGCATCGTTGATGTAGTATTCCTTGGTCACGGCAAAGCCCGCCTTGGCCAGCAGGTTGGCCAGCGCATCGCCCACCACGGCGCCCCGGCAATGGCCCACATGCATCGGCCCGGTCGGGTTGGCGGAGACGTACTCCACATTGACCCGCTTCCCAGCGCCGATGCTTCCCTGGCCATAGGCGTCGCCCGAACGCAGCACGCTCGGAAGACGCGCGCGCAGAAAATCCTCATCGAGGCGGAGGTTGACGAAGCCCGGCCCGGCCGGTGCCGCCTCGCGGATCATCGCTGTGCCGGCGAGGTGAGCGGCCAGCCCCTGCGCGATCGCCTGTGGGGCCAGGCGCAGCGGCTTCGCGCTCACCAGCGCGGCGTTGGTCGCCATGTCGCCATGGCTCGCATCGCGCGGCGGCTCGACGACGATGCGCGCGAGCACGTCATCCCCCAGCGCAGGATGCAGCGCGCGCATAGCGGCAAGAATTTCGGCTTGGATGGCAGCAAAGATATGGGGCTCGGTCATGGTCTCGATCGGTACGGTGCGGCAGGGTGTGCCAAGGTGCGAAATCACATCAGCCCGGAATGTCGGGATCGGTCAGGCGCCGGTGTTCCTCCAGCGCGAAGCGGTCGGTCATCCCCGCGATGTAATCGCACACCGCCAGCGCGCAGGCCGCACTCCCGGCCTCCCCGGCGCGGGCCTGCCACCAGGGCGGCAGCAGCGCCGGCGCGCCGTGCAACAGCGAGAACAGCATCTGCAGCACCCGGCGGGACTTTGCCATGGAGCGGTTGACCCGCCACTGCCGGTACATGCGCGTGAACAGGAACTCGCGCACCGCGAGGTTGGCCAGCGCCATCGTTTCGGAGAAGGCCACGACCGGCGCGCGCGCCGCCCGGATATCCTCGACGGAATCGGGTGCCAGGGCCGCGATGCGCCGGCGCGTCTCGGCCGCCACGTCATTGACCATGCGGTTGATCACGCGGCGGATCATCTCCGGTGCCAGGCGCTCTGGCGGCACCTCGCCCACCGCCGCACGGGCATCGGCCAGCGCCTCGCCCAGCAGCGGCAGGGCGGACACCTCATCGAGCGTGAAGAAGCCCGCGCGCAGGCCGTCATCGAGGTCGTGGTTGTTGTAGGCGATATCATCCGCGATGGCCGCGACCTGCGCCTCGGCCGAGGCAAAGCTGGTGAGGTCCAGCGTGTGCCGCGTGTCGTATTCGGCGATGTAGGGCGGCGGGCGCCGCAGCGGGCCATTGTGCTTGGCCAGCCCCTCCAGCGTCTCCCATGTCAGGTTCAGCCCGTCGAAGGCGGCGTAGCGCGTCTCCAGCAGGGTGACGGCGCGCAGCGACTGCGCGTTGTGATCAAAGCCGCCATGGGGCTTCATCATCGCGTTCAGCGCATCCTCCCCGGCATGGCCGAAGGGCGGGTGGCCCAAGTCGTGGGCGAGTGCCAGGGCTTCGGCCAAATCCTCATCCAGCCCCAGCAGCCGTGCCAGGGAGCGCGCGATCTGCGCCACCTCCAGGCTATGCGTCAGCCGGGTGCGGAAATGGTCGCCCTCATGGAAGACGAAAACCTGCGTCTTGTATTGCAGCCGGCGGAAGGCGGTCGCGTGGATGATGCGGTCGCGGTCGCGCTGGTAGGGTGAGCGCGCATCCCCCCCCGGCTCGGGGTAGAGCCGGCCGCGCGACGAATCGGGGCTGGTCGCCCAAGGGGACCGCAGGCTGGACATGGCGCGGCGTAGCACCCGGGCGCGCATCGGGGCAACCGCGCCCCTGGGAAACCGCCCTCCCCTGCCCTATCTTGTGGGTCCAGGAGTTCGCCCCATGCCCGACGGCACCGCCACGCCCCGCTTCCGCATCACCCTCCGCGCCGCCGCACAGGTGGCCGAGATCGCCACGCGGCAGGGCAAGCCCGGCGCCGGGCTGCGCCTGGCCGTCGATGCGGGGGGATGCTCCGGCTTCCAGTACCGCTTCGGCATCGAGGATGCACCCGCCGCCGATGACCTGGTGGTCGAGAGCGAGGCGGCCCGCGTCTTCGTTGACCCGGTCTCCCTCGACCTGCTCGCGGGCTCGGAGCTCGACTGGAACGAGGCGCTGATCGGTGCGCATTTCGTCGTGCGAAATCCGCAGGCGGTTTCGGCCTGCGGCTGCGGAACCTCCTTCGCGGTCGGTTGAGGCGCCCTCAACCAGCGACGACCTTCATCTGCGCTCCACCGCGGCTCGTCAGCAGCCCGCGCACATCCTCTGCCGCCAAGGGATGGCCGAACAGATGGCCCTGACCGCTTGTGCATAGCGCGCCCACGACTTCGAGCTGCGCTCTCCGGGGACTGGCCGCCATCATGAATGCGCGTATGATTAAGATGCTGATCATGCGTCCGCGAAGGGTCCGATGAAGCTCGCCACATTCAATGTGAACTCCATCCGCCAGCGGGCCGCTCATGTGGCGCGCTTTCTCCGCCGTGCGCAGCCCGACCTGCTTTTTCTGCAGGAAACACGCTGCACCGCGGAACAGGTTCCGGCACTGGAATTCGAGGCACTCGGCTATCGCACCCATGCCGTGGGCCAGGCGGGAGGGCGGAACGGCGTCGCGGTGCTCGCGCGCATCCCCTTCGA
>JBKJNV010000028.1:0-6140 GCA_046593435.1 Roseomonas sp. | reverse complement strand
CAAAAATCCGCCAGCGGATCACGGAACTGAAATATAACTGCCACCGAGGAGCAATTTCCTCCGCGTAGCTCATCCAATACGAATCACCGGGAGAAAAAAGCCATGCACCGTCGTTCCCTTGGCCAGGCGGCCATCGCCGCTGCGCTCGCCACCCCCGCGCTTGCCCAAAGTGGGCCCATCGAGATCTCATTTTGGCACGGCCTTCCGCAGCCCCTCGGCGGCATCCTTGAGGGCTTTGCGGAAGAGTTTAATCGCAGCCAGACGCGCTACCGCATCGCCAGCAGCTTCCGCGGCTCCTACCCGGAGACGATGGTCGCCGCGATCGCTGCCTTTCGCGCCGGTACCGCGCCGCATATCGTGCAGATGTTCGAGGTCGGCACCGGAACGATGATGGCCGCCGGCCGCGCCATCAAGCCGCTGCATGAGCTGCTCGCCGAGACCCAGGTCCGCATCAATTTCGCCGACTACCTGCCAGCCGTGCGCGGCTATTACGCGCTGGCCGATGGGCGGATGATGGCGCTGCCGTTCAACTCCTCGACGGCGATCATGTTCTACAACAAGGACGCCTTCCGCCGCGCCGGGCTGAACCCGGACCAGGGCCCCGCGACCTGGCCCGAGCTGCGTGAGGCGGCCACGAAGCTGAAGGCCGCCGGCATCGAGCTGCCCTTCACCACCGCCTGGCCGACCTGGACGCAGGTCGAGCAGCTCAACGCCATCCACAACATGCCGCTCGCGACGCTCGACAACGGTTTCGGTGGCCTGAACGCTGAGCTGCAGGTGAATAATCCGCTGCAACTCCGCCATCTCGAGACGCTGATCGCGATGGGCCGGGATGGCACCTTCCGCTGGGGCGGGCGCGATGGCGCGGGCGACGCGTTGTTCGCAAATGGCAGCGCGGCGATGATCCATGCGAGCTCCGGTGCGCGCGCGCGCTACCTTCGCGAAGTGCCTGGCGGCCTGGCGAATATCGGCGCGGCGATGCTGCCCTTCTATCCGGATGTGAACGGTGCGCCGATCAACTCGATCATCGGCGGGGCCGCTTTCTGGGCCTTGAACCGGGGCCCGAGCGCGGTCCGCTCGGTCGAGGAAAATCGCGGGATCGCGGAATTCTTCGCTCACCTCGCGCAGACCTCCGTGGCGGCACGGTGGCACACCGAGACGGGCTTCCTGCCAGTGACGCAGGCAGCCTTTACCCAGGTCCGCGAGAGCGGCTTCTACGCCGCAAACCCCGGGGCCGACATTCCAGTCGCGCAGCTGCTGCGTGGCGGCGGGCAGATGACCGGCAATAGCCGCGGCATCCGCCTCGGCGGCTTCGTCGAAATCCGCACCATCATGCAGGAGGAGATGGAGCGTGCGTTGCAGGGCCAGCAAGGCGCGCGCGCCGCGCTGGATGCCAGCGTGACGCGCGGTAATGTCGTGCTGCGCAACTTCGAGCGCACGAGCCGGGGCTGAAGCCCCGGCGCATGCCGCTCAGCGGCGGCGATGCGGGTCGTCGGGCGCGTGAGGCGCGCGCGGTGTTTCCCGGTCGCCGTCGTTCAGCGGGTATGCACCGCTGATATTGGTCCCGGCCGTGCGATCGACAGCACGCGAGGCCGCGGTGCCGGGCGGGTTGTCGCGCGGCTCGTCGCCCAGCAAGGGATCCGTATCCGCGCGCCAACGCTCTGCAACCGAGCTTTCGTTCCGCGGTGTCGGATCCACCGAGGCATGGCGCGAGAGGATCATCTCCGCCTGCTCTGCCCGCATCTCATCGGTGCGGACCGTGATCAGCGATGCGCCGCGTTCGACGCCCTCGGCGTAGACGGCGGCGTCCTGCTCGCCGACACCGCTTTGCACCAGCGCGCCGATCAGGCCGCCGGCGAGTGCGACAGCACCAGCGCCGGTGAGTGTCGCGACGAGCCAGCCCGCAGCCACGATCGGGCCGATGCCCGGAATGGCAATGGTCCCGAGAGCGGCGAGCAGACCCGCTGTGCCACCGGCAACGGCGCCGATCGTCGCACCCGTCCCGGCTGCATCCGGCGCGTCGCTGGCACCGTCATCCGCCGTCGTCGTGCCGCTGCCCGCGGTGCTGCGACCCCGGATGATGCTGATCTCGCTTTCCGAAAATCCTGCTCCTTCAAGGTCGCGGACTGCCGCTTCCGCCGCCGAGACCGTATCGAACATGCGGGCAATTGTGCGTGTGGCCATGGTTGTACTGCCTTTCAATGTGTGATGGTTCGGTGGGCCTACGGGCGCGTGCCGGGGGTGGCGTCGTTGCTTGACCTGGTGCCCGATGCGGGAGCGCGCGCCCGCACGCCCACGAAGATTTCGCCGCGGTAGTCCAGCGCGACGTCGTCGGCGACGCCGTTGCGCATGGCGCGGCCACGCCAGACGCCATCCTCACCCTGGGTCATGCCCGTGACCTGGCTGTAGCCGGCATCTGTGATGCGTGCCTGCGCCTGGCGCTCGGTGAAGCTGTTGGCCCCAGCGACGGGCGCGCCGTCGCGCTGCGTGTCCGCGGCCCGCGGTCCGACGGTGGGTGCGGGCGCATCCGTCCGGGGTGCGCCGCTCGGCGCCGGTGCCGGGGCGGGTGCGAGCTGGGCGGCCACGCCGCCGGCGCACAGAAGGAATCCCAATCCGGTTACTGCGAAGGATTTCATGCGTATGGTCATGCTGCTGGTCTCCCTGGTTCGCCCAAAACTGGCGGGCGTCAGGGGGGGGAACGGCGGCGGGCGGCATTCGTTACCCGCGCCTTGCGCGAGACTGCGTGATGGAGAGCCGTCAGGTGGCACGCGCCGCCGCACTGCGGACCCAGCTCGCAGTGCCGTCAGTTGTGTCGCGGGTCGCGCTGCCCGATCGGAATGGCGATGTCGCAGACAAGGCCGGAGGCCTCCCACTGCTTCGCTACGGTGCCCTGCAACTGGCTCTCGATCAGGGTACTGATCAGCTGGGAACCGAAGCCGAAATGCGGCGGCGCGCCTGGTAGCGGCGGACCGCCGCGTTCCACCCAGCGCAGGCGCAACGTCGTGCCTTCCATCCACCAGGCAATGCGCAGCGTGCCCCCCGCCGCAGACAAGGCGCCGTATTTGGCCGCGTTCGTCGCGAGCTCGTGCACTGCCATGGAAAGTGGCTGAGCGGTGTCGACATCAATGGTCACGGCGGCGCCTTCAAGCGTGATGACCGAGGGCGTTCCGGACTCGGCACGCTCGAAATGGCTCAGCTCGTTCTGCACGATCTCGCGCAGCCCGGCGCCGCGCCAGCGCCCCTGGCCGAGCAGGCCCATCGTGCGGCTGAGCGAGCGGATGCGTGCATCCATCAGCTCCACCAGGGCCTCGGCGCTATTGGCCTTGGTCATGCGCAGCAGGCTGGAGACAACCATCAGAGCGTTCTTGGCGCGGTGCTCGACCTCATGCGCCATCATGGTCCGTATTGCGTCGCTTTGCTTGCGGTCCGTGATGTCGTACGCCACGCCGATCATCCGCGCCGGGGCGAGGGCGTCGCCGGGTTGGAAGGCGGCGCGCATCGCAAGCCAGGTCTCAGGCGCACCAGCATCGCCGAGGGGCTGCTGGAGGCGGTATTCGCCGCGCAGGTTCATGCCGGGCCGTTGGTCTTCCATCAGCAAAGACAGCCCATCACGATCCGCCTCATGCACGCAGGCGAGCAGCGCCGAGAGGCTTGGGGATGCCGTCGCGGGGTCCAGGCCCCACAGCTCCAGCATCTTGCGCGAACAGGTCAGGGTCTGGGTCGATGGCACCCATTCCCAGGTGCCGATGCCGACCGCCTCCTGGGCCAGGCGCAGCCTCGCATCCGTGTCGGCCAGCGCTAGCTCCGTCATGCGCAACTGCGTGACGTCCAGATGGGCACCGTGCAGGATGGTCGACTTGCCGGCATCGTCCCGATCGATGCGGCCGCGCGACATGATCCAGCGCACCTCGCCCTTCGAAGTGACGATCCGGTAGGTCTGCGCATACTCGTCCCGGTCCGGATCCGCCAGCGCCGCGAGGATGGTCGCCTCGGCCCGGTCGCGGTCATCCGGGTGCAGCCGCCGCACCCAATCCTCGTGGGATTCGCGCGCTTCAACCGCAGGCAGGCCGTGCACGCTCATGTACTCGGCGGAACGGATGTTGGTGCCGGTCCGCGTGTCGAATTCGAAGGTGCCGATCATGGCGATTTCCTCGGCACGGCGCAGTCGCTCCATGCCTTGCGCCACATCGCCACGGAGGCCCTGATTCATCTCGGCGAGGCGGATCTGGTCGCGGCCGACCTTCAGGCTCAGCAGCAGGAGCATCAAGGTGGCGGGCAGCGCGAAGGCGACCTGCCAGACCATGCTGGACCACCAGGCGTCCACAAGCTGGGCGCGCGGGCGCAGCGCGAGCGTGTGGGCACTGAAATCCTCGACCGGATACACGGCACCCAGAGCCACGCCGGGCAGCCAGGTGTCGGGCAGGGTCTCGAACACAGTTGATCCCCGCCCCGCAGGCGCTGCACGGAACGGACCTTCTGCGGGCACTGCCGCGAAGGCGGTGCCCGAGGACATCGCGAGCACCGCGCCGTTGTCGTGCACAAGCGCGATGGCGTCGCTCGGCAGAACCAGCTGGCGCCGCAGCCCAGCCACCAACTCGCCAGAACGGACAGCGATCACCGCGACGCCCTCGAAGCCATCGTCCGGCGGCGGCAGATTTCCCGTCGCGTGACGTCGCCGCGCCACCGTGAAGACACGCTCGCCGCTGTCATCGGAGATCGCCGCCTCGCCGATATGGACGATGGGCGGCACGGCGCGACGGAGCGCGACGAAATAGTCTCGGCCGTCATGGCGCCCCGCGCGGGCAGCGGGGATTTCCTCGCTGCTGACCAGAACCAGGCCCGCGCGGTCGAGCACCATGGCGGTGGCGCCATGCGGGAGTTCGCGCAGGATGCGCTGCAATTCCAAATGAAGCCGGTGCTCATTTGCGCGGATGTCGTTGTCCGAAAGCCCCGTCAGGCGGTCGTTCATCCGGCCCACGCCGACGGTGTAGCTTTCGAGCGCGCGGGCGGCGTATTCGGCCGACGCCGCCGCCGAGCGGCGCATCGCCACCAAGGCGTCGTTCCGCATGTCCTGCCATGTCAGCCAGGCGGCACCTGACAACAACGTCAGGGGCATCAGCACGGCAATGAGGGGCAGCATCCTGGCGAGCCCGGACGCCTGCCACACTGACGCGGAAGCTCCTTGCGTCCCTCGCGCCCCGTTCATGCGGGAGGGAACGCGAAACCGCTTACGGTCCGGCGCGGCAATGGTCGTCAACGCGGTCTCTCGTGCATGCCATCAGGGAATACGTCCTTCCCGACACGGCTTTCAACATTTCCCTGGTTCGTTCTGGTGGAGGGGGTCGTTGGGCGGCGGGCAAGAACGGCAATCGATGCGCGTGGGACGCATGGCCTCAGCGAGGGCGGCGTTTGCCGGTGGCATGCTCGATGGCGGCGCGCAGCGGCGTTGCGGCGGCTTCCATCCCCGCCCAGGGATCACGCCCCGGCTTGTTCTCCACAAGCTCGGTGAGGCGTGCGCCGGCCGGGTCCAGCGCCGGGGTGATGGCGGACCAGGGCAGGGGACGCGCAACGGGGCCACCGGGCCGGGCCCGCGGCGACCAGGAAGCGATCGCGGTAGAGAGGCGGTCATTGCGCAGGTAGTCGAGGAAGATGCGCCCGTTGCGGGCCCGCTTCGCCATGGTGGTGGTGTACTGGCCCGGCGCGTCCTGCTCCATCATGCCGCAGACCAGCCGGGCGAATTGCTTCGTCGCCGCCCAGTCCGGAACCTCGCCCCTCGTATCGAGCGGCACGACCAGGTGCAGGCCCTTGCCGCCGGTGACCCGCGGGAAGGAGGCGAGCCCCAGCGCCTTCAGCCGCGCGCGCAGCTCAAGCGCGCCCGCCACGACGGCATCGAAGCCAAGCCCCTCGGCGGGGTCGAGGTCGAAGACGAGGCGGTCCGGCACCTCCGGCCGGTCGGCGCGTGCGCCCCAGGGGTGCAGTTCCACCGCCGAGACCTGTGCGAGGGCCATGAGGCCGGCGGCATCGTCGATGCGCATGTAGGGCCGCGCCTGGCCGGCGACCTCAACGGCCCCGATCAGCGGCGACTGCCCCCGCATGGCATGGCGCTGGAAGAATACCTCGCCACCCACGCCTTCGGGCGC
>JBKJNV010000641.1:0-3376 GCA_046593435.1 Roseomonas sp. | reverse complement strand
GCTTCTGCATGAGCGCCTGCCGGGCATCTCCGAGACGGCCAAGATCTTCGCCGGCGTCGATGTGACGAAGGAGCCGATCCCGATGCTGCCGACCGTGCACTACAACATGGGCGGCATCCCCACGAACATCCATTGCGAGGTCCTCCACCCGACCAAGGGCGACCAGGACAGGGTTGTCCCGGGCCTGATGGCAGTGGGCGAAGCCGCCTGCGTCTCGGTCCATGGCGCGAACCGCCTGGGCACCAATTCGCTGCTCGACCTGGTCGTGTTCGGCCGCGCGGCCGCGCACCGGGTTGTCGACAGCATCAAGCCCGGCACCTCGCAGCCGAACCTGCCGCCCAAGGCCGGCGAGAACGGGCTGGACCGGCTGGACCACACCCGCCACGCCAATGGCGGGACGCCCACGGCCGAACTGCGCAGCGAGATGCAGCGCACCATGCAGACCCACGCCGCGGTGTTCCGCACCGCCGACCTGATGCGTGAGGGTGTCGCCAAGATGAAGGCGGTGCATGCGGGTGTTGCCGACCTCAAGGTGCAGGACCGCTCGCTGATCTGGAATTCGGACCTGGTCGAGGCGCTTGAGCTGGACAACCTGCTCGGCAATGCGATGACCACCATCGTGGGTGCGGAGGCCCGGCACGAAAGCCGCGGCGCGCACAGCCATGAGGACTTCCCCGAGCGCGACGACGTGAACTGGATGAAGCACACGCTGGCCTGGTACGACGCTGCCAGCGGCGACGTCCGCCTCGACTACCGCGATGTAAAAATGCGCACCCTGACGAACGAGGTTTCGGTCTTCCCGCCGAAGCCCCGCGTGTACTGAAAAGGCCCCCCGCCCCCATGGCCACCTTCACGCTGCCGAAGAACTCCACCATCACCGCGGGCCAGACCTTCCCGGCCCCCGAGGGCGCGACCAACCTCCGCGCCTTCAAGATCTATCGCTGGGACCCCGACACCGAGGCCAATCCGCGCACCGACACCTTCCAGATCGACCTCGACAAGTGCGGCCCCATGGTCCTCGACGCGCTGATCAAGATCAAGAACGAGGTCGACCAGACCCTCACCTTCCGCCGCTCCTGCCGCGAGGGCATTTGCGGTTCCTGCGCGATGAACATCGACGGGCTGAACACGCTGGCCTGCCTCAAGCCGATCGAGGAGGTGAAGGGCGAGGTACGCATCAACCCGCTGCCGCACATGCCGGTGGTGAAGGATCTGGTGCCCGATCTCAGCCAGATCTACGCGCAGCTGCGCTCCATCGAGCCCTGGCTGAAATCCGACACGCCGCCGCCCCCCGATGCGGAGCGCCGCCAGTCCAAGGATGAACGCGCCAAGCTGGACGGCATGTGGGAGTGCATCCTGTGCTTCTGCTGCTCCACCGCCTGCCCGTCCTATTGGTGGAATGGCGACCGCTACCTTGGCCCGGCCGTGCTGCTGCAGGCTTACCGCTGGATCGCGGATAGCCGCGACGAGGCCACGGGCGAGCGGTTGGACAACCTCGAAGACCCGTTCCGGCTGTATCGCTGCCACACCATCATGAACTGCACCCGCACCTGCCCCAAGGGCCTGAACCCGGCGGAAGCCATCGGCAAGATCAAGCAGTTGATGGTCGAGCGCCAGGGCTGACGCAGGCCAGGGCTGCGTCCCGCCCGGTCCGGTTTGCCATCATGGCCCGGCACTGAAGCGTCGCCTCAGGCGGCGGCGACCTTGGCGGGTGTGACGAGGTCGAGCGGAATGCGCAGCGTGATCTCGGTGCCGTGGACGTGAGTGACCACCGCCTCGCCGCCCAGGTGCTGAGCAAAGCCATGGATCAGCTGCATCCCGAGCCCGCTGCCCCTCTCGCCTGCCCCGGCCATGCCCACGCCATCATCGGAGATGCGCAGCATGGCCACGTCATCCTCGCGCTTGAGGGAGACCGCGATGCTGCCGCGCCGCCCATCGGGGAAGCCGTGGCGCAGCGCGTTGCTCACCGCCTCGGTCACCAGCAGCGCCAGTGAAATCGCGGAATCGGAGGCGATCTCCATCGGATCCGCGTCCACCGTCACGGCGATCCCTTCATCGCTGCGCACATCCATGGCGTCACCAAGCTGCCGGCAAAGCTCATCGAGGAAGGGGCGCATGGCGATGGAACGGTAGCTGTGGTCGAGGTAGAGGTGCCGGTGCAGCGTCGCCAGCGCCTGCACCCGGTCGCGCGCGATGCCCAGTTCGAGGTTCGCACGCGGATCTTCCAGCCGTGCCGCCTGCATCGACAGCAGCGAAGCGATGATCTGGAGGTTGTTCTTCACGCGGTGATGGATTTCCGCCATCAGCAGGTCGCGCTGGCCAATGGCCCCGCGCAACGCCTGTTCCCGGTCCGCGATCACCGAGGAAGCGCGCGCCAGCGCGGCATCGAGCGCCACCACCTCGGTCGGGTCGCTGGCGCGGCTTTCGGGCCGGAACAGCTGTCCCGGCGCCCAAGCGCGCACGCGCTCCGCAAGGCGCCGCATGGGACGCGAGACGGACACCTCCGCGCCGAACAGGATCGCGAGGATGCAGACGGCCATGAAGACGGCAAGCTCGATGAGACGCTCGCGCAGCGCCAAGGCCCCCATCGCGTACAGCGTGCCGACCGGCACGCCGATCACCATCCGCAGGTCAGGGGCCAGCACCGCGGTCGACCATAGAAGCGGCGTGCCGTCCGAGGCTTCGCCCTCGATCATCGAGCCGTAACCCTGAAGACGACCCAGCTGCGCCACCGACGGCATCGCCGTCGCGCCGACACTGGTAATGGCAAGTGCGGTGCCCCGCCGGTCCACCAGCCAGGCAGCGTAGGTGGCGCGGCCCGCATGGTCCTGCGCCGGGAGCGCCAGGAAATCGAGCAGCACCGAGGCCGCCACGACGCCCTGCAAGGCGCCATCCGCCCCGAACATGGGTGTGGCCGCCGGTAGCACCGCTCGACCACTCAGTTCGCCCTCGATGAATTCGCCCAGTGCGAAGCGCCGCGCCGCGACGGGTGCCTGCCATGTGCGCGTCGCGGACAGGTCCCGCCCGATCGTGGCGGGCAAAGCGCTGCAAAGTAGCCGACCGCTGCCATCCATCAGCCAAAGGTTCGTGTAGCGCTCGCGGAACAATCCCAGCAGGGATTGCATTGTCGCCGCACAGACCTCCGGGGTCGCCTCCAGCAGGTCGGTCCGCCGCGCGAGACCGTCCAGCATCTCCTTCGTGGTCTCGATCAGGGCGGCCTGGCGCGCCACCGCACCTTCGCGAATGATCAGCGAGGTCTGCCGTGCCAGGTCGCGGCCGCGGTCATGGTTGAGCCAAGCCTGCCCGGCAGCCATGCCCAGAACCGGAATCGTCGCGATAAACACCAGGCCGAGCAGACGGCCGCGCACGCCGCTCA
>JBKJNV010000566.1:0-3213 GCA_046593435.1 Roseomonas sp. | reverse complement strand
GACGCGAAGCGCGCCAGCACTGGCCGGCTGCCAGCGGTCAAACCGCGCGGTGTAGTCGAGCAGCGCCGCATCACCCTCCGCGCGCACCCGGGCGATGATGGCGGCGACCGCGCCATCGACCGCATCCGTCGTCGCGCGCGGATCGTCGAGCAGGCCGCGGAAGGCGGCTTCAAATCCATCCTCGCGCGTATCGAGCCGGATCATGCGCCGAGTGCCGTGCGGAAGCGCTCGATCCAGGCGCCGATCGCCTCGGGGCGCGTCTTCAGCGCGGTGCGGTTCACGATCAGCCGTGAGGTCACCGGCGCGATCACCTCCGTCTCCACCAACCCATTCGCCTTGAGCGTGGACCCCGTCTGCACCAGGTCCACGATCAGCTGCGCAAGCCCGAGCGAGGGTGCCAATTCCATCGCGCCGTTCAGGTGCACGATCTCGGCCTGCACGCCGCGCGCGGCGAAGTGGCGGCGCGCGATGTTGGGGTACTTGGTCGCAACCCGCACGCGCGACCATTGCGCCGGGTTTTCGCCCCCATCGCGCTCGGCGGGCTCCGCAATCGAGACACGGCAGCGGCCGATGCCGAGGTCGAGCGGGGCGTAGATCTCCGCATCGTCGAATTCCATCAGCACATCCGCACCGCAGATGCCGATCTGCGCCGCGCCATGCGCCACGAAGGTCGCGACGTCGAAAGGCCGCACGCGCACCACATCGAGCATCGGGTCCGATGTCGGAAAGCGCAGCCGGCGGCTATCCTCATCGGTGTAGTCGGCCGCCGGCACGATCCCCGCGCGGGCGAGAAGCCCGCCCAGTTCGGCGAGGATGCGGCCCTTCGGCAGGGCCAGGATGATGGGGCTGGTCATGCCGTCACGCGCGCAATGTCCGCGCCCACCGCCGCCAACTTCTCCTCAATGCGCTCATACCCACGATCGAGGTGATAGACGCGGTTCACCGTAGTCTCGCCCGTCGCCGCCAACCCCGCCAGGATCAGTGACACGGAGGCGCGCAGATCCGTCGCCATCACCGGCGCGCCGGACAGCCGGCCCACGCCACGCACGATCGCGGAGGAGCCATGCACATTGATGCGCGCACCCATGCGCGTCAGCTCGGGAACATGCATGAAGCGGTTCTCGAAGATGGTCTCCGTCAGCATCGCGGCACCCTCGGCCACGCACATCAGCGCCATGAACTGCGCCTGCATGTCGGTGGCGAAGCCGGGAAAGGGCTCTGTCACAACATCGGTGCCGTGCAGCCCATTCAGGCGGCTGACCTGCAACCCATCCGCGGCCTCCCGCACATCCACGCCCGCATCGCGCAGCGTGCGCGTCACGGCACCCAAATGGTCGAGCCGCGCGCCCTCCAGTAGCAGCGACCCGCCGGTGATCGCGGCCGCGATCGCAAACGTCCCCGCCTCGATCCGGTCGGGGATGATGCCGTGCGTCGCACCCGACAGCCGCGCGCTGCCCTTGATGCGCAGCTTGTCCGACCCGATGCCTTCGATATCCGCGCCCATCGCCATCAGGCAGCGCGCCAGGTCGCCGATCTCAGGCTCGCGCGCCGCGTTCACAAGCTCCGTCTCGCCCGAAGCGAGTGCGGCAGCCATCAGCAGATTCTCGGTCGCACCCACCGAGACCTGCGGGAAGATGATGCGCGCGCCCTGCAAGCCGCCATCGGGCGCGACGGCCTCGATATAGCCCGCCTCCACCCTGATGGTCGCACCCATCGCCTCCAGCCCCTTCAGGTGAAGGTCAACCGGCCGCGTGCCGATCGCGCACCCCCCCGGCAGCGACACCCGCGCCCGCCCATACCTCGCCAACAACGGCCCCAGCACGAGCACCGAGGCGCGCATCTTCCGCACCAAATCATACGGCGCCTCGAGATTCGTGGCCCGCCCCGCCAAGGTCAGAGTGCGCGCCCGCTTGTCGTGCTCCACGCTCAACCCATGCTGCGCGATCAAGCCCGCCATGGTCTCGATATCCGCCAGGTCCGGCGCATTCGTCAGCACCAACGGGCCATCGGTCAGCAAGGCACACGCCATCAACGGCAAGGTCGCGTTCTTGGCGCCGGAGACGGGAATCCGACCCTCCAGACGACGCCCCCCGCGAATGCGAATACGGTCCATGCGTCAGTGTCCTGTCGAAACTTGGGAGGGAGGAAGCATGGAGGCTCTGCCTCCAAACCTCCGCCGGGGATCGTGTCGATCCCCGGACCCCTCCCTTTGTTGGTTCTTGGCTGGGGAAGGAATGCGCTTGCTGTATGCGCCGGGATGGGGAGGGGGCGCGTCGAGGGAGTTCCCGTGGCACGGGGCACTCCACGCGCCCCCTCCCCACCCCGGCTCGCCTCCGGCGAGGCTCACACCCTCCCCACCCAGGGCCAACAGATGGTGGGGTCCGGGGTATGGCTCCATACCCCGGCGGGGGTCCGGGGGCAGCGCCCCCGCGCTTGCTTCCCTCACAGCTTCGGCAGCGAGACGCCGCGCTGGCCCATGTATTTGCCGGCGCGGTCGGCGTAGCTGATTTCGGGGGGTGCATCGCCCTTGAGGAAGAGGAACTGGCAGATGCCTTCGTTGGCGTAGACCTTGGCGGGCAGGGGGGTGGTGTTGCTGATTTCGATGGTGACCTGGCCGTGCCATTCGGGCTCCAGGGGGGTGACGTTCACGATCAGCCCGCACCGCGCATAGGTGGATTTGCCCAGGCAGATGACCAGGATGTCGCGCGGGATGCGAAAGACCTCGACCGTGTGGGCGAGAACGAAGGAGTTGGGCGGGATGATGCAGACGGGGCCTTGGCGCGAGACGAAGCTGGCGTCTGAGAATTCCTTCGGGTCCACGATGGCGCTGTCGACGTTGGTGAAAATCTTGAATTCATCGGCGACGCGGCTGTCGTAGCCGTAGGAGGACAGGCCGTAGCTGATGACCCCGGCGCGGCGTTGGGATTCAACGAAGGGCGTGATCATGCCGTGATCCTGCGCCATGCGGCGGATCCAGCTGTCGGGCATGATGGGCATGGGCGCGCCTCCTGCCGCGCGGCTTAGCGGAGAGGCGGTTTTGGGGGAAGGGGTGGTGGCGAGTCGGGGGCGGTGGCCGGCGCTTCGCGGGCGCGGGCCTGGGCCTTGCGCTTGCGCAGGTTCTCACGCAGCGCGGTCGCTTCGCGGGCGTGGCGCGCGGCCTCGGTGCGGGTAGGGGCGGGGGGCTTCACCATGCGGCAAGGTGTGGCGTTGTAT
>JBKJNV010000329.1:0-6563 GCA_046593435.1 Roseomonas sp. | reverse complement strand
GCGATCAACACGCCCCAGCTCGCGGTGCTCGGCGGCCGCGGCACGCGGCTCACCGGCACCATCGCCGGCATCGCGGGCGAGAGCGCGGCAGCTTTGGGCGAACGGCGCAACGCCGCGGGTGTGACCCAACCCTCGCCCCCGCCCAACGCACTCGCCTTCCTGTTCAACAACTGCGCCATCGCCGTGCCCGGCCTCTGCGCGCCGCCGCCGGTGCTGGAGCTGCTCGAAAACATCCCCCGCTACACCGTCGCAGACAACCCGCGCGGCCTTCAGGGCGAACTCGATCTGCCCGGGCTGCCCTCGGCCCTTGTGCGGCTGCCGAGCCTGCCGCTGCTGCTGCGCCCCGGCCGCGATGCGGCGGAAGACCGCGAACTCGCGCCCCCCAATATCCGTGCGGAGGATTTTTAGCATGCGCGGTGTGAGCCTCCTGCTGGGCCTCGCGCTGGCCGCCTGCGCCCGGCCGCCCGAAAGCGCCTTCGTCCCCGTCGCCTCCGGCGGCGCATTGGTCGAGGTCGGCGCCAGTGCCGCCGGCGAGCCCTGTCGCATGGCGCGCAGCAATGATGGCGGCGATGTCTGGTGCGGCACCTGGGAAAGCCCTGCCGTGCGCATCCGGCGCGGCGAGGGTGCGACTGCCATGGCCGCAGCCCAGGCCGCGCGCACGACGCTGGCGGCCAGGCTCGATTGCGGCACCCCGCGCCCCGCGACCAGCGGCGGGATGCCCGGCGCGCTGATGGAATGCCGCCGCCGCCAGGGCGGCTGGCCCGCCTTCGTGCTGGCCGCCGGCGAGGGTCGCGTCTGGCTCGCGGAGGGCATCCTCTCCGCCCTGCCCGCCGGCGACCGCGCCATCGCCGTTCTCTCCGGCCGTGCCACCACCACCTCCGCGCCGCTCTCCTCGGATGCGATCGCGCTCATGGCGCAGCGCCTTGCGCGCGAAGCCATCGCCAGCGGCGATATCGGCCGTTTCGATGCGCTGATGGAAATCGGCCGCGACGCCAACCAGGCCGAGCGCTTCGCCGCCGCCGAGACCGCCTATCGCGCAGCACTCGCCCTGCAGGACCGGGCGCTGGGAGCGAACAATCCGAACAGCGCGCAGACCATGATGCTGCTGGCCCTGCAATTGTCGAACCAGGGCCGCCATCCCGAGGCGGATGCGCTGTTCAACCGCGCAGCCCCGATGGTCGGCCAGGCCGCGGACCCGCTCGCACCGGCGGCGCTGGCGCATTACCGCGCGCTGGCCGATGCCAATCGCGGCCGCACGGCACCCGCACTCGCCGGCTTCGCGCGCGCCGCGGCATTGTACACGCCCTTCCTGCCCCCCGAACTGCGGCAGGGCGGTGCCGCATTGCCCGCCGATAGCGGTGCCGCGCTGGCCCCCCTGCTGGTGGCCCGCGACGTGGTGCCGGACCCCCTGGCGCAGCGCGCGACCGTCGGCCTCATCGAGGCGCGGCGCAATGCGGCTGCGGTGCTGCGCGGCGCCGGGCGCATGGCAGAGGCCCAGGCGGCGGTCGCCGATGCGCAGCGCATCGTGGCAGCCGTGCCGGGCCTGAGCGGCGCCACCCTGATCACCGCCCGCCTCGCGCGGACCAGCGGCGCACTGGCCGCGGGCCGAGGCGAGACGGGCCTCGCCGACCAGCGCCTCGCCGCCTCGGCGCGGGGCTTCGCACTCGGCGTCCCGCGCTCGCGCCCCTATGCCGAGACGCTGCTGTTGCGCGCCGCGGCACTTGGGCCGGGTGCGGGCGACACGGCGGGGATCTGCCGCGAAGCGGTCTCCGTGCTGCGCGCACTGCGCGAAGGGGTCGAGCCCCGGCGCATCGCCCCCTGCATCGACGCCCTCGCCCTTGCCGGCGCGGTGGACGCCGCCTTCGAGGCGGCGCAGCTCGGCCAGGGCCTGGTGACGACCACGCAGATCGGCCGCGCCGCCGCGCGCCTGACGGAATCCGCCCGTGACCCGGCCGTCGCCGGTGCCTTCCGCCGCCGCGAGACGGCCGAACGCGCACTGGCCGCGAAGTACCGCGAACGCGACGGCGCCATCGCCGCTGGCGCCAACCGCACCGAACTCGCCGCACTCGACGCTGGCATCGGCACCGCCGAGGCGGAGGCGGTGGATGCCGACGCGGCGCTGCAATCGGCCGCCCCCGGCTTTGCCCAGCTGGTGCAATCCTCCGCCTCCGCCGCCGAAGCCATGGCGGCGCTGCGCCCGGGCGAGGCGCTGCTGCTCCTGACCCAACCCGAAGCCGGCCGCGGCTGGAGTTTTTGGGCCCAGGATGGCCGCGTGACCGTGGCGCGGATCGGCGCGGACACGGCGGAGATAGCGCGCCTGGTCACCGAATTGCGCGCCAGCGTCGAGGATGGCAACGGAGAAAAACCCTTCCTCGCCGGTGCGGCCCATGCCCTGCACCAGGCGCTGATCGGGGTGCATGGCGCGCGGCCGGCCCAGGCGCGGACGCTCGCCGTCGTGGCCGAAGGCGCGCTCCTGTCGCTGCCCTTCCCCATGCTGGTCACCGCGCCGCCACCCGATGCGCGCAGCCACCTCGGCGCCCGCTTCCTGCTCGAAGCGATGCCCGTGATCCACCTCCCCTCGCCCGCGAGCCTCATCGCGCTGCGCCGGTCCGGCGCCTCGGCGGCGAGCAATGCCTGGGTGGGGTTCGGCGCGCCGAACCCCGTTCCGGCGAGCTTTGCCGCGCGCAGCTTCCCGGCGCAGCCCGCCTGCGGGCAGGGCCTCGCCTCGCTGGCGGCACTGCCCGGGGCTGCGCTGGAACTGCGCGTGGCCGCGCAGATCATGGGCGCCGGCGCCGCGGAGCAACGCCTCGGCGCGGCCTTCACCCTCGATGCGCTGCGCCGGACGCGGCTGCGCGACTATCGCGTGGTGCATTTCGCCACCCACGGCGTGCTGCCCGCCGACCTCGCCTGCCTGACGGAGCCCGCGATCATCGCCTCCGCAGCGGCCAATGGCCCGGATGCCCGGCAAGCGCTGCTCACCTCCGGCACCGTGCTGGAATTCGACCTCGACGCTGATCTGGTGATGCTGTCCGCCTGCAACTCCGGTGGGGGGCAGGCGGCCGGCGAAAGCCTGTCCACCCTCACGCGCAGCTTTTTCTATGCCGGTGCGCGCGGGTTGCTGCTGACCCATTGGTATGTGAACGACATCGCCGCGGCGCGAACCGGCGCGGTGATGCTGCTGAACATGCGCAATGGCGACAGCAGTGCCGAGGCGCTGCAGAAGGCGCAGCTCGGCATCTACCGGCTTCAGGGCGGGTCGCACCCCGCCTTCTGGGCGCCCTTCGCGCTGATGGGGCCCGGCCAGGCCGCGAGGGCGCCCGCCGCCCCGGCCGCGGGGTGATCCGTCCGCCCCTGCGGCCTTGACGCCTGACCTTGTTGCTTTGCGGCACGCTCACCCCTCGGCCCGCATCGGTCGCGGTCGGCCGCATGGCGGACAGGCCTCGGCACGCAGCGCGGAATCGACATGGTGCGCCCTGCCATCCGCGCGCCAGCATGCGCCCCGTCAGGCCAGGCTCGGCGGCACCGCGCCTTGCATCGCCACGCGGGTGAAACCATCTCAGGCGCTCATCGTTACCCGGCCGCGGCGCAATCGGCGCCTGCCCCCATTGACGCCGGCGTCCCGACGCCCGGCCGGAGACCCGCCATGGGCTACATCGTCACGCTGCTCGTCACCGCCTTTGCCTTCTGGGTCGCCGACCGCCTGATCGGCGGCATCAGCTTCTCCTCGACGCTGACGCTGATCATCGCCGCGGCGGTCTTCGGCCTGGTCAACATGCTGATCCGCCCGGTCGCGGTGATTCTCTCCCTGCCGCTGACCATCCTCACCCTGGGCCTGTTCATCCTGGTGGTGAACGCGGCGATGTTCGCACTGACGGCGGCCGTGATCCCGGGCATGACGGTGGGAAGCTTCGGCGCCGCCCTCATGGGCGCGATCATCGTCAGCGTCGTCTCCTGGGCCGCGGGCCGCTTCGTCGGCTCCTGATCGCCCGGCGCCGCACGCGGCCATTGCAGCGCACGCCCGGCCACCGCTAGCTTCCATCGCCCGAAGCCCGGTGCCGGAGAGTGACCGCCTTGCGCCGTGCCCACCGCCTCATGCTGCCGCTGCTGGTCCTGCTGCTGCCAGGCTGCGCCTTCTTCGCCGAGATGGAATGCCGCGGCCGCGCCGAGCGCGCCGGGGTCTACCTCGGTCAGCGCTATGCCGGCGAGAATTGCACGACCTCAACCTCAACCAGCCGCGACGGGCGCCATACCGAGCGCTTCACCCGATGCACGCCCACCTATCAGGACGTGTGGCAGTGGAACGCGAACAGCGACCGCGTCTTCGCCGCGTGCATGGCGGCCAACGTTCCCCAGACCGCCCGCCCCCCGGCTGTCGCCGTGCCCGGGGCAGAACCGATCAAGTGAGCCGGGCCGGCGCCTCGGCCATCGGCGCCGCGCGCAGCGCCGCCAGCACCTCCCGCACGCAGGTGCCGCACTGCGCCTTGCAGCCGCAAGCGGCATAGACCTCGCCCGGCCGCCGCGCGCCTTGGGCCAGCGCCCGCGCGATGGCCGCATCGGTCAGCCCGTTGCACAGGCACAGGATGACCGCCTCGCTCACCGCCAGCCGGCCCGCTGCATGATCTGCAGCGCCTGCGGCGCCATCGCCCCATAGACCTGCGCATTCAGCGCATCGGCGAGGAAGGTGCCGAGCGCCGCCAATGCAGGGTGCGGCGCGACATCGGCGACCACGGGGTACTCGAAATTGCCATTGGCAAACAATTCCTGCGCCTGCGGTCCGCTCAGATATTCGATGAAGGCCAGCGCCACCTCCTTGTTCCGTCCCGTCCGCACCACGCCCGCGCCCGAGACATTCACATGCGTGCCCCGGTCCGCCTGGTTCGGGAACAGCACGCCCAGCCGGTCATACACAGCCTTCTCAGCCGGGTTGGCCGAGGCGCCGAGCCGCGCCAGGTAGTAGGTATTGGCGATCGCAAGCGACCCCTGCCCCGCCGCCACGGCCTGGAATTGCGGCGTATCCCCGCCCTGCGGCGGCCGCGCCATATTGGCCACCACACCGCGCGCCCACGCCTCCGATACCTCCGGCCCATTGGCCGCGATGATGCTGCCCATCAGCGAGGTGTTGTACGGATGCGCCGCCGCGCGCACCAGGATCTGGCCGCGGAACTCCGCCTTTGCCAGATCCTCATACCGGGTGAGCCCCGCCGGCAGGCCGCGCTGCTTGTCGAACATCACCACCCGCGCCCGGCGCGAGACCGCGAACCAATGCCCCTCCGGCTCGCGCAGGCTCTCAGGCACGCGGGCTTCCAACACCTGGCTGCGCATGGGCGCGAGGATCCCCGCCTCCATCGCCCGGTGCAGCCGCGCCGCATCCACGGTGATGAGCACATCGGCCGGGCTGTTCGCACCCTCGGCCTGGATGCGGGCCACAAGCTGGTCGGCATCGCCTTCAATCAGCCGCACGCGGTTGCCCGTGGCCGTCAGGAAGCCGTCATACAGCGCGCGGTCGGTGTCGTAATGGCGCGAGGAATAGACGTTCAGCACGCGCTCCTGCGCCCGCACCAGGGCGGGGGCGGCGAGCAGGGCGGGCATGGTGAGAAACAGGCGACGGCGCATGGGGTACCCTTTCGGTGCGGCCCCCATGCTGTAGCCCATTTGCGAATTGCTCGCAACTGTTTTGCGAGTGATTCTCATTTGCCTACCCCAGCGTTATCCGAGTGAACGCAAGAACTTCGCCCGCGCGCCCGCACCCGCCATCAGAAAGGCGTGGTCCGAACCCGACAGGAGGAACCGGGCACCCAGCGCGATATAGTCCTTCGCCACCACCTCGTCATACACCCCACCCATCCCCAGCACCTTGCCCGAGGCGCGGCACGCATCGGCCACCTTCGCATAGGCCGCGCGCACATCCGGGTGCCCGATCTGCCCCGAAATCCCCATTGAGGCGGTGAGGTCCGAGGTCCCGATCATCAGGCTGTCGATCCCCGGCACCGCGGCAATCGCATGCGCATTCGCCACCGCCTCCGGCGTCTCGATCATCGCGCAGATCAGGATCTCGCGGTTCAGCTCCTCCTGCGCCTGGGCATTGCCCGGCGCATCCATCCCATACGCGAAGGGCGGGCCGCCCCAGCTCCGCGTCCCCACGGGCGGAAAACGATAGGCGGCCGCAACCATCCGCGCCTCCTCCACCGTATCCACATGCGGCACCACCACGCCCATCGCGCCATTGTCCAAGGCGCGCGTGCCCTCGAACAACGCATCCTTGCAGCAGCGCACGATCGGCGTGACACCCTGGCCGAGCGCGGCAATCGCAATCTGCGTCGCCTCCTGCACGCTCATCGCGCCATGCTCCATGTCGATGAACAGCCAGTCGTAGCCCGTCGCCTTCGCGATCATGCCCACAGCGGAGCCGCGCATGTGGTGCACGCCGAAACCCAAGGCCAGCTCCCCGGCATCGAGACGCGCACGGGCGTGGTTCTTTACGATGGGCATGGGGGCGTTTCTCCGTTGGTTGGGCAGACCGCACCACGGGGGGAAAAGCGGGTCAACAAGAGCGGGGGAAATGA
>JBKJNV010000325.1:0-6625 GCA_046593435.1 Roseomonas sp. | reverse complement strand
TTCGCAAGTTCGAATTCTTTCAAAAGCTCTGACTTCGTGCCTGCCCGGGCCACGTCGGCGCGGAATCGCTCGGATTTCCCGGCAGCCTCACGGCTGACCGGGTTTTCGCGACGGCGGTCCACTACGCAACCGCCACCGCCCCCACCCGTTGCTCACCCATGAACACCCCCAAGCAGCCGACCCTTCCCGACCCCGCAACCACGCCCACGCCACCCTCGCCACACCCGCTCGACCGGCCCGATGAGCGCAAGGAAGGTGGCCCGGACCTCGGCAAAGCCGACAAGCAGCGCGAGAACCGGGACAAATCCGCCGAAGATGCATCCGACGTGGCACCCCCCTGATCCTCTTGGCGCCGCTGCATCCAACGGTTACAGGTCTAGCCGCCCCAACCCCGGCCCGAGACCTCGATGACCAGCAGCAACGACATCCGCGCCACCTTCCTCAACTATTTCGAGCGCAACGGGCACCAGATCGTCCCGTCCTCCCCGCTGGTGCCGCGCAACGACCCCACGCTGATGTTCGCCAATTCGGGCATGGTGCAGTTCAAGAACGTCTTCACCGGCCAGGAGAAGCGCGCCTATTCCACCGCGACCACCGCACAGAAATGCGTCCGTGCCGGCGGCAAGCACAATGACCTCGACAATGTCGGCTACACCGCGCGCCACCACACCTTCTTCGAGATGCTGGGCAATTTCTCCTTCGGCGACTACTTCAAGCCCCAGGCCATCGAGCACGCCTGGACCCTGCTGACGCGCGATTTCGCGCTGCCCAAGGACAAGCTGCTGGTCACCGTCTTCTCCGAGGATGAGGACGCCGCGAAGCTGTGGCGCGACATCGCCGGCATCCCCGACAGCCGCATCATCCGCATCCCCACCTCCGACAATTTCTGGCGCATGGGCGACACCGGCCCCTGCGGGCCGTGCTCGGAAATCTTCTACGATCATGGCGACAAGATCCCCGGCGGCCCGCCGGGCAGCCCGGATGAAAATGGCGACCGCTTTATCGAAATCTGGAACCTGGTGTTCATGCAGTTCCTCGAGGAGCCGGCCGGCACGCGCAACCCGCTGCCGCGCCCGTCCATCGACACCGGCATGGGCCTTGAACGCTTCGCCGCCATCGCACAGGGCAAGCACGACAACTACGACACGGACACGCTTCGTGCGTTGATCCTGGCGAGCGCCGAGGCCACCAGCCAGGACCCCGACGGCCCGTTCCGCTCCTCCCACCGCGTCGTCGCGGACCACCTCCGTGCCGGCACCTTCCTCATCGCCGATGGCGTGCTCCCTTCGAACGAGGGCCGCGGCTACGTCCTGCGCCGCATCCTCCGCCGCGCGATGCGGCACGCCCACATGATGGGCGCGCGCGAGCCGCTGCTCCACCGCCTGGTGCCCGCGCTTGTGCGCCAGATGGGCGCGGCCTACCCCGAGATCGCCCGCGCCGAGGCGCTGGTGATCGAGACGCTGCGGCTGGAGGAGACGCGCTTCCGCTCCCTGCTCGACCGCGGCCTGCACCTCCTCGCCGAGGAAACCGCGCGCCTGCCCGACCGTGGCACGCTGCCGGGCGACATCGCCTTCCGCCTCTATGACACCTACGGCTTCCCCCTCGACCTCACCCAGGACGCGCTGCGCGAGCAGGGCAGGGCGGTCGATCTCGACGGCTTCAACGCCGCGATGGCCGAGCAGAAAAAGCGGGCGCGGGCCGCCTGGGCCGGCACCGGCGAGGCCGCGACGGAAACCGTCTGGTTCGACCTGAAGGAGAGGTTCGGCGCGACCGAGTTCCTCGGCTACGCGACGGAAATGGCAGAGGCCGAAATCAAGGCGGTTGTCGCGGGTGGGGCCGTCACGGCCAGCGCGCCGATCGGAACCGAGGTCGCCATCATCCTCAACCAGACGCCCTTCTATGCGGAGAGCGGCGGCCAGGTCGGCGACACCGGCATCATCACCGGCGCGGATGGAATGCAGATCACCATCCGCGATACGCAGAAGAAGCTGGGCGATCTGGTCATCCACCTCGGCACGGTGACGGGCGGCATCGTGCACACGGGCCTGCCGGTAAGTGCCGTGGTGGACCACGCCCGGCGCGGCACCATCCGCGCGCACCACTCCGCGACCCACCTGCTGCACCACGCCTTGCGCGAAAAACTCGGCACTCATGTGCAGCAAAAGGGCAGCCTCAACGCGCCCGACCGGCTGCGCTTCGACGTCTCCCACCCCAAGCCGATCGAGCCCGCCGAAATCGCCCATGTCGAGGCCGAGGTAAACGCGCTGATCCGCGCGAATGCGGAGGTGAAGACCCGCCTGATGACGCCCGAAGCCGCGGTGGCCGAGGGCGCGATGGCGCTGTTCGGCGAAAAATACGGCGAGGAAGTCCGCGTCGTCACCATGGGCCCGAGCACGGAGCTGTGCGGCGGCACCCATGTCGCGCGCACCGGCGACATTGCGCTGTTCCGCATCGTCTCCGAAGGTGCTGTCGCCGCCGGCGTCCGCCGCCTCGAAGCCGTTACGGGCGAGGCAGCCTTGCGTGCCATCGCGGAACAGGAAGCCTTCCTGCGCGACGCCGCCGCCCTGCTCAAGACCCGCCCCCAGGACCTGGCCGAACGCATCACGTCGCTGCTGGAAGACCGCAAGAAGCTGGAACGCGACGTGGCCGATCTGCGCAAGCAGCTCGCCACCGGCGCAGGTGCCGCGGCGGTCGAGGAAGTGGCCGGCTTCCGCGTCGCGCTGCGCAATGTGGGCGAGGTGCCACCGAAGGACCTCAAGCCCCTGGTCGAGGCGATCCTCGCCGGCGACACCGCCGATATCGTGGCCCTGGTCTCGACGGCGGATGGCAAGGCGAGCGTGATGGTCGGCATCGGCCCGGCCGCCAAGGGCCGCGCCGACGCTGTCGCCCTGGTCCGCGCCGCGAGTGCCGCCCTCGGCGGCAAGGGCGGTGGCGGCAAGCCCGAGATGGCCCAGGCGGGCGGCCCGGATGCGGGGAAAGCTGAGGACGCGCTGGCGGCAATCAGGGCCGCGTTAGTGGCTGATGGCCCAACAAAATGATTAGGGAGTGGCTCTTTCAACCCATTGGATCGAAACCGAGTAATAAGGTTGCTCCCGGGGCCACGGCTAACACATCGGCACACGCGGCTTCTTCAGGAATGCGCGGGGTGTTGGAAACGACTGCCCACAAAAATGACGGGTCGTCCCGGACCGATCCTGCCACAGTTGTAGAGCTACAAGCGCGTATCGAGCGCCTTCTTGCTGCTGGTCGCGAGCTAATCGTTCAGCGCGATAAAGCATGCGAAGAACGTAACGCCGCCCGATCCGATGCCGTGGCCGCCAAACGTCAACTCGAAAAACTAAAGACCGAGGGGATTGCGTCAGGTGGTGGCGATACCGCGCGGTTCCGCGCAACGAAAGCTGCTTTCGCGCGCCTCTACCACCCCGACCGACTCCAGGCTTCGGGCATTGAGCGCATGGTCCGCGAGGAGTTTTTCAAAGAGTTTTGGGCCGAAATTGAGCGCATCGAAAAAGCTAAATAGCCTCAAAAGAATCACCCCCTCGCCCCGCGCGACCCCTCCTGCACCGCGTCCCGCACCGCACTGCGAAACTCCCGCCGGTGCAGCTCCCGCAGCACCAGCAGGCTCGCCGCCATCAGCGCCACCGGGTGCACAATCCACCCCAGCGCCGCCAGCCCGAAGTAATACGCCCGCAACCCGGTGTTGAAGTGCTGCGCCGCGCGGTTCACCACCCGCGCCGCCTGTGCCGCCTCCGGCGCATGCGCGTCACCAAAGCCCATCGCGCCCAGCAGGATGGAGCCGTAGTTGAACTGCCGCAGCGCCCAGGTCAGCTCGAAAAACGCACGCACGAAAATCAGCACCAGCAGCCCAATCCGCGCCTCCCAGGCGCCATCGCTGATCTCCCCGGCCGCAAATGGCATTGCCGCCACCACACGCCGCCCGAGATCGGGCGCCGCGAACAGCGCCAGCAGCCCGCCCAGGATGAAGATCGAGGTGTTGGCGAGGAAGGACGTGCTCGACATCAGATTGCCGATGATCGCCGCATCCGCGATGCGGTTTTCGCGTTCCAGTGCGCGCTGCATCCAGCGGTGGCGGTGCTCGTCCATCGCGGCGATGACGCTGCGCGCGCGAATGCGGGGGATGCGGTCGACAACCGCCGTATAGCCGACCCAGCAGAGCACGAAGACCGCGAGGCCCAGCCAGTCGAGCAGCCCGAAGGGCAGCATCAGAGGGTGCGGCCGGGAGAGGCATGGTTCCCCCGGCCGCGCATGATGATCAGGCCATCGCCTTGATCAGGTTTTCGTCCAGCTTCGCGAGGAAGGCCTGCGTCGTCATCCAGGGCTGGTCCTTGCCGATCAGCACGGCAAGGTCCTTGGTCATGAAGCCGCTCTCGACCGTGTCGATGCACACCTTCTCCAGCGTCTCGGCGAAGGCCACCACGTCCGGCGTCGCGTCGAACTTGCCGCGATAGGACAGCCCGCGCGTCCAGGCGAAGATGGACGCGATCGGGTTGGTGCTGGTCTCACGGCCCTTCTGGTGCTCGCGGTAGTGGCGCGTCACCGTGCCATGCGCGGCCTCGGACTCCACTGTGTTGCCGTCGGGGCTGAGCAGCACCGATGTCATCAACCCCAGGCTGCCAAAACCCTGCGCCACGATGTCGGACTGCACGTCGCCATCGTAGTTTTTGCACGCCCAGATGTAGCCACCCTCCCACTTGAGCGCGGAGGCGACCATGTCGTCGATCAGGCGGTCCTCATAGACGATGCCGGCGGCCTTGAAGCGCTCGGCGAATTCCGCGTCGAAGATCGCCTTGAAGATGTCCTTGAAGTTGCCGTCATAGGCCTTGAGGATCGTGTTCTTGTGGCTGAAATACACGCTGTATCCGCGGCTCAGCCCATAGTTGAACGACGCCCGCGCAAACCCCTCGATCGAGGCGTTGAGGTTGTGCTGGCCCATGAACACGCCGGCGTTCTTGAATACGAACTCGCCGATGTCCTGCGGTGCACCGCCTTCGGGCGTGAAGGTCATCTTGACCGTGCCCGCACCGGGGACCTTCATCTCCACCGCGCGATAGATGTCGCCAAAGGCATGGCGGCCGACCACGATGGGCTTGGACCAGTGCGGCACCAGGCGGGGCACGTTCTGGCAGATGATCGGCTCGCGGAAGATGGTGCCGTCGAGGATGTTGCGGATGGTCCCGTTCGGGCTGCGCCACATCTTCTTGAGGTTGAATTCCTTCACGCGCGCTTCGTCGGGCGTAATGGTGGCGCATTTCACGCCCACACCATATTGCCGGGTGGCGTGGGCCGCATCCACCGTGACCTGGTCATCGGTCTGGTCGCGGTATTCGACGCCGAGGTCGTAATACTTCAGGTCGATGTCGAGGTAGGGAAGGATCAGCTTGTCCTTGATGAACCCCCAGATGATGCGGGTCATCTCATCGCCATCCATCTCGACGACGGGAGTTTTGACTTTGATCTTGGCCATGGCTGTCCTCGGGCGAAAAAGCGCGCCGCAGAGGAATTCGGCTGGCACGCGACGGCCGGACATTCGCACTGCAACAATGCCACCGCAAGGCTTGGAGGGTTAATGATGCGCCACCCCGCAACCGCGATCGCGCAGAGCCTGGATGCCGCGACCTATGCCGGCTACCGCGCCGGCTTCGAGGCCGCCCGGGATGAAGCCGCGATGGCCGCGCAACGCACGGGACAGGGGGGCCTCGCCGCCGTCATCCGCGCCATGCGCCCGCTGCCCGACCGCACGGAGCGCCTGGCATGAACAACCGCGCCGACCCCATCGAATGCCCACACTGTGCCGAGCCGACCATGCCGAACGCCTGTCCGATGGCACGCTGGTCTGTTCCTGCGCCGCCGAACGGCCACTACCCGAACCAGGAGACACCCTAACGGAGCATGCCTTGGGCGCGCTCCGCGAGCGCGAATGCGCGAACGCCGGCAGTCCGGCGGAAGGCAAGCCGCCGCCGTGCCGTAGGCACGGCCTTGGCGTGACGGCGGCGCCCGCCGCTTGAGCGCACGATATCAGAGCCGCCCGCCAACCCCCGGCACCTGGCCGCTCGCGCCGCCACCGCCGGCCGGCGCGCCAAAGCGCCCGACATTGCCGAACAACTGCTGCAGGACCGAGCGGTCATTGCCAGGCACTGGCGTTTCCCGATCAACCAGCGCCACGGTCTGCCCGTCCGCCTCGGTCAGGATGCGCACGCCCTCGACCACGCCGGCACGGTTGAAGCTGACCGCCACCATGCGCCGATCATCCATCTGCATGCGCTGCCCCGGCGCGATACGGGAGATCGCACTGAGATAATACCAATTCGAATCGTCGAAGGTGCCGGCAAAGGACGGCGAGCCCAGGATCGCCTGCACGTCGCGCCGCGTCTGCACCCCGGGCGAGATCTGCGCCAGCTGGTCCTCGGTCACGCGGTTGCCGCGCGGGATCGGGGCCGCTTGGAAAAAGCTGCACCCGCCGAGCATCACTGCCAGCAGGAGTGCCGCGGACGCATTGACCGATCGACGATTGACCGAAGCGAGGGGCTGGACCATCTGCACGGCATAGCGAGCCGAGGCGCGCGGGGTCAACCCGCCTCGCACCATCGGCCCGCCACATCGGGGA
>JBKJNV010000290.1:0-4546 GCA_046593435.1 Roseomonas sp. | reverse complement strand
GCGCCCGACCGGCTATGCCGACCTGTTCCGGGAGCCCTGGGTGTCGCGCCTGGGCATCACGGGCTTCGGCACGACCTTCGGCACCATCAGCCTGATCGAGATCGCGAAGGTGTTCGGTGGCAGCGAGAGCAACATCGAACCGGCCCTGGTCGAGCTCAAGAAGGTGCTGCCGCGAATCGCCGCCGTTGGTGCGCCGGCCGCCATGCCCGGCCTGTTCCAGCAGGGCCAGTGCGACGTGATGTACACCAACACCCAGACCGTCACGACGCTGAAGGACCGCGGCGTGGATATCGAATTCGCGGTGCCGTCCACCGGCGCTTCCGCCTTCTTCACGACGCTGCACATCGCCAAGGGCAGCACCAACGTCGAGAACACCTACAAGTACATCGACACGGCGGTCAGCGCCGGCGTGCAGCGGGCACTCATGGCCGCGCCGTTCAATTTCGTGCCGGTCAATTCCACCGTGACGCTTGGCGCCGGGCTGCCGATGCGCAGCCTCGATGAGATGTCCCGTTTCAACCGGCATGACTGGGCAGTCATCAACCCCCTGCGTGCGGGATGGATCGAGCGATTCAACCGCGAGATGGCACGCTGAGCGCCACCAGCCTTGGCGCGGTTGAGGCTGGGCGTCCGGGATCCTGGACGCTCACGCTGCCGCTTGCGCTCGCCTACCTGGCCTTCTTCGCCGCGCCCTTGCTGATGCTGTTCGTCGTCTCCTTCTACGCCGATGAACGCATGACGCGCTGGGGCCTGGACCAGTGGCAGCGCTTCCTGTTCGATGCCTTCCACTGGAAGGTCATCATCGACACGCTGATGCTGGGGCTGAAGGCAGTGGCGGCGACGCTGCTGGTGGGCTTTCCGCTCGCGCTGATCTATCGCGCGGCATCGCCGGGCTGGCAGCGCGTACTGCTGTTCATCATCGTGCTGCCGCTGCTGACCTCGGTCGTGGTGCGCACCTTCGCCTGGATCGTGATCCTGGGCCGCGAGGGCGTGGTGAACCGCCTGGTCCTCGACCTTGGCCTCGCGGCCGAGCCGCTGCGGCTGCTGCAGACCGAGTTTGGCCTGGTGATCGCGCTGACACAGATCGAGATGCCGCTGCTGCTGCTGCCGCTGCTCTCGGTGATGGCACGGATCGACCCCAACCTGCTCGATGCCTCAGCCTCGCTCGGCGCCTCGCGCTGGCGGACACTGTTTTGCGTGCTGTTGCCGCTCTCGGTGCCCGGGTTGGTGGCCGGGTGCAGCCTGGTCTTCGCCTCCGCCACCACGGCCTTCATCAGCCAGAGCGTGATCGGCGGCGCGCGGCTGGTCTACCTGCCCTCGATGATCTGGCAGCAGGCGATGGTGGTGGCGCATTGGCCCTTCGCGGCAACGGCGGCCATCGCGCTGCTGGTTTCGGTGCTGCTGGTGATCGCCATCTTTGGCGCGATCGGGCGCGTGATCGGGGGGCGGCTGCATGGGTAGGCAACGCAGCATCGCGGACCTGTCGTACACGCTCGTCATCGGCGGGCTGGCCGCGCTCGCGCTGCTGATCCTGATCGGGCCGGTGGTGATCGTGCTGCTTACCTCGCTCACCGACAGCCGCTCCATCCGGTTTCCGCCGCAGGGACTGTCCTTGCGCTGGTATGAGCAGCTGTTCGACGGCATCCGTTCGCGCCAGATCCATCGCGCGGCGGGCAATACGATCGAAGTCGCGATCTGGGCAGCGCTCGCTGCCTCCGTCTTCGGCACGGCGGCCGCACTGGGTCTGGCCGGCGCGCGCGGAAGGCTCGCGCGCGTGGCCGATGCGCTGTTCATGTCCCCGCTGGTGCTGCCCGGCCTCGCCTTCGGCCTCGCGGCGCTGATGTATTTCACCCTGATCGGCTTTCGTCCCTCGATCGAGCTGATCATCATCGGCCATGCTGTCATCCTCGCGCCCTTCGTGCTGCGCACCGTCAGCGCGTCGCTCACGCAGCTGGACCCGGCCCTGCTGGAATGCTCGCGCAGCCTGGGTGCCGGGCCGGTGACCACCTTCCGCCGCGTCACACTGCCGCTGATCGCACCAGGCATCGCGGCGGGCAGTTTCCTTGCCTTCATGGGCTCGGTCGACAATGTGCCGGTCTCGCTGTTCCTGTCCTCGGCGCGGACAGACATGCTGCCGATCCGGATGTGGGGCATGATGGAGAGCACGCTCGACGTGCGTGTCGCCGCCGTCTCCGGCACCTTGATCGTGTTCGTGTTCGTGTTGATGCTGGTGATGGAACGGCTGACCGGCCTGACGCGCCGGATGAGGGGATGACCGCCATGGGTTATGAAGTGCAACGTGATTTCCGCGGCTACGGCCGCAATCCGCATGACCCGCAATGGCCGGGGGGGGCGAAACTCGCGGTCAATTTCGTGATGAATTACGAGGAGGGGTCGGAGCCTTCCTTCGAACTCGGCGATGGCCATACCGAGACAGGCCTGACCGAGGCGCATGGCCTGAACCAGCTCAAATCGGGGCGCGATCTTGCCGCCGAGGGCATGTTCGAATATGGCAGCCGCGTGGGCTTCTGGCGGCTGCATGACCTGTTTGCCGCGCGTGGCCTGCCGATGACGGTCTTTGGTTGTGCCCTCGCGCTGGAACGCAACCCTGAAGCCGCCGCCGCCATCCGTGCGGCGGGCTATGATGTGTGTTGCCATGGCTGGCGCTGGGTGAAGCATTTCGAACTGCCCGAAGCCGAGGAGCGCGAACATATCCGCCGCGCCGTCGCGAGCCTGGAGAAGACCATCGGCCACCGCCCGGATGGCTGGTACTGCCGCTACGGCCCTTCGGAAAACACCCGCCGCCTGGTCGTGGAGGAGGGCGGTTTTCTCTACGATTCGGACTATTACGGGGACGAACTGCCGTTCTGGCTGACGGTCGAGGGCAAGAGCCAGCTCGTCATCCCCTATTCCATCACGAATAATGACGGGAAATACGCCGGCTGGATGGGGACCTCGGATGAGTGGTTCAGCTTCATCCGCGACGCCTTCGACATGCTGCTCGAAGAAGGACGTCGCGGCCGGCCCAAGATGATGTCGGTGGGCCTGCATATGCGCCTGATCGGGCATCCGGCGCGCGCCGTCGGGCTCAAGCGCGTGTTGGACCACGTGATGACGCAGCCCGATGTGTGGATTTGCCGCCGCGCGGACATCGCGAAGCACTGGATGGCGACTCACCCCTATCCGGGGCATGGGTTGAACGCATAGGTTTGGTTTTCGCATTCATGGCCAGGTGGAGAACAGGCGGATGATGATGTTGGGACGGCGGGCGGCTTTGGCGGGCGCGGCGGTGTTGGCGACACCTGGCCTGGTGCGCGGCCAGGGGGATGCGATCCGCATCGGCGAGATCAATTCCTACACCGCCCAGCCGGCCTTCCTCGCCCCCTACCGCAATGGCTGGATCATGGCGATGGAGCAGGTGAACGCGGCCGGTGGCGTGAATGGCCGCCGGCTTGAAACCATCTTCCGCGACGATGCCGGCCGTCCCGAGGATGCGGTGCGCCACGCCGGCGAACTCATCAACGCCGAACGCGTCGCCCTTCTCGCCGGCGGGTTCTTGTCCAATGTGGGCCTGGCACTCGGTGACTTCGCCAACCAGAACAAACGCCTGTTCGTCGCGTCCGAGCCGCTGACCGACGCGCTGGTTTGGTCGCGCGGCAATCGCTACACCTTCCGCCTGCGCCCCAGCACCTACATGCAGGCCGCGATGCTGGTCGAGGAAGCAGCGAAGCTTCCCGCGCGGCGCTGGGCCACCGTGGCGCCAAACTACGAATACGGGCAGAGCGCGGTGCGTTGGTTCCGCGAATTGCTCACGCGCGCCAAGCCCGATGTGCAGTTCGTGGGCGAGCAGTTCCCGGCACTCGGCCGTATCGATGCCGGTGCGACGGTGCAGGCGCTCGCGAGCACCACGCCGGATGCGATCTTCAACGTCACCTTCGGCGCCGACCTCACCAACTTCGTCCGCCAGGGCAATACGCGGGGGCTGTTCGAGCGCCGCCGCGTCGTCTCGATGCTGACCGGCGAGCCGGAATATCTGCTGCCACTCGGCGACGAGGCGCCGGAGAACTGGATTGTCACCGGCTACCCCTGGGAAGACCTCAACACGCCCGGCCATACGGCCTTCCGTGCCGCCTACCGCACCCGCTTTAACGAAGCACCGCGCCTGGGCTCGGTCGTGGCCTTCGACACGGTGACGGCCATTACCGCGATGCTGCGTAGGACGAATGCCGATACCGAGACGGAGAAGATGGTGGAGGCGATGCGCGGCCTCACCTTCCCCACCGCCTTCGGCACTGGCGATGTGACGTTCCGCGCCATCGACCATCAATCGACCCTTGGCGCCTATGTCGGCCGCACGGCACTGCGCAATGGGCGCGGCACCATGGTCGATTGGCGCTATGCCGATGGCGCCGCCTACCTGCCATCCGACGAGGTGGTGCGCACGCTGCGTCCCCAGACCTGAATGGAGGGGCTGCTGATCCAGGCCCTCAACGGCCTGGCGAGCGCGTCCTCCCTGTTCCTCGTCGCCTCCGGCCTGACGGTGATC
>JBKJNV010000452.1:0-2672 GCA_046593435.1 Roseomonas sp. | reverse complement strand
GCGCATCGAGCTGCGCCCCGAGGCGCCGCTGCCCGAACCCGCGCCCATTCGCATCACGGATATGCGCCACCCCGACCCCAGCCAGGGCGACTACGAGATCACCGGCGGCGAGGGCTATGGCGCCGCGGTCGCGACGCGTCCGGCCTCAAGCGCAATGGACCCGCAGGACCCCGCGACCTGGGGCAATGTGCCGCGCAATGCGCCCTGCCCCTGCGGTTCGGGCAAGAAGTACAAGCATTGTCACGGGCGGGGCTGATCGCTCTCGCGCTGCTCACGGCCACGCCCGCCGCGGCGCACTGGGAATACACGCGCTGGGGAATGACCGAGGCGGCGGTGATCGCTGCATCGCGCGGCGCGGTGCGCACGCTGCCGGCCGGGGAGCGTCGACGCCAGAGCGACCTCGACTATCGCGCGGCGGGCCATTTTGAATCGGATGGCGCTCGCTTCCGGGTGGCGTTCGGCTTTGCCCGCACTGGTCTGCGCTGCGTCAGCATCCGCGCCGAGGACCCTCGCCAGGCGCCGGCGCTGCGCCGCTGGATCACCCGCCGCTTCGGCGAGCCGCAGCAGATCGGCGGCGATGCGGAGCAGTCCGTGCTGGCCTGGTCTCGGCCGGACAGCATCGAGATGCTGGTGCAGCCGGATGCCGCGATCGCGCTGCACTGCGCGCCTTGAGCCTGGCGGCTCAATCCCCGAGCGTTTCCATAAGCCCCAGCCGCTGCACGTCCTGCTGCGTGACCGCAAGGCGTGGTTCCGCGCGCAACCAGGCATGGGCGCGGGCGCGCGCCGTCTCCACGCGAATACGGGTGCGTTCCGCTTCACCGCGGCGCACCGGCAGCATCAGGGCGCCGGTGCCGGACCAGCGCAGCGTGGTGCCGAACTCCTCCCGCCATCCGCCCGCTACGCGGCGCGGTGGGCAGGCGCCCGGCAGGCCGCGGGCAAAGACGTCGTAGCGCAGGCCCGTCCCGTCGGGCTGCGCGGTGAAGCGCCCGGTGAACAGGCTGTACCCGTCGCAGGAGCCGGTCCTGCGATAGCGCAGGGTTTCGAGCCCCAGGATGCGAAGCACCCCGCCATCCTCGCGGCCGATGATGGCAGCGATCTCCTGGTAGACTCCGGTCCCGGTATTGCCCTCGAAGACGGCGAGTACGACCTCGCGCCCGCGCAGCGGCAGCACGGCAAAGACGCGGGCATGACCATACCAGGAGGGCAGCGCGACCGTCTCCGTGACACCCTCGCTTTCCAACGTGATCAGCATCCGGGGCTCCGCTGGCGCGGGCTGCACGCGCAGCGTGGCCGGTGGGGCACCGGGTGCGAGGCGCACCGGGCGCGGAGTCGGCAGCGCCGGCGGGTCACGGCGCTCGGTCACGTCGTCGGCCTCGGGCGCGGCGCGCTGCGCGGCTGCCGTTTGGGCGAAGGCCACGCCCGGCAGCGCCAGCAGCAGCGAGCGCCGTGTCTTCCGCTCAATCACGACGCGAGCGGCGTCAAGCGGCGGCCCGTGCGCTACGCATCGGTGGTTGATGGCGCCTGGTTCCCGGCCTCACGGGTGAGCACCACGGGGCTGTCCGGCGCATAGGCCAGGCAGGTGCCGATCAGCGGGTTGGCGCGCGGGGTGGTGACCTCCGGCGCGCCGCCTTCGGCGAGGCGCCGGGCGCGTGCCTCGCGCTCGCGCTTCATGCGCACCGGGTAGAGCGTCTGGTAGGTCACGGTGGCGACCTGGCCGAGCACTTCGCGCAGGTGCGTGCACCCCAGCACGCCCCCGACCCTATCCTTCACCGCCCGGTTGAAGCCTGGCCCGATGCGCAATCCGGCGAGGTTCGCGAAATTGGGCGCGGCCTGCGGGCAGATCGGATAGGGGGTGAAGTCCGAGGACGCCTCGCAGCTGTGGATCAGCATCTCGTCATCGAGCGTGAGGCGGATCCACATGCCGTGCAGCGCCTCCCCCTTCTCGATCCAGCCGCGGCCCTCATTGGTGAAGCCGTAGGATTTGGTGTCGGTGAGGTGGGCCTCGATGTCGAACAGGCCATCGGCGCGCTGGTAGCCGCGCAGTTCGATGTCGCGCAGGTGCAGCAAATCCCGCTCGGCGGGGGCGGAGAGGGGCAAGGGGAGCCTCCGGTTTGGCGTCGATGCGACTATCTATGCCGCAGTGCAGCGAAGGGGTCCAGGATCAGCCCTGGGCGCCCTCATCGCGCAGCAGCTTTGCCACCACCTTGGGTGGCACCTCGGCAGAGGTGAAGGCCTGCCCCGGTCCACGCAGCAGCACGAAGCGCATCGCACCGTCGCGCACCTTCTTGTCCTTGCGCATGCGGCCCAGCAGCGCCTCCACCGTGAAGCGCCGCGGCAGGTCCGCGATGCGCGCCGGCAGGCCCAGATCGGCCATGTGCTGGATCACGCGGCCGGGCAGTTCCTGGGAACAGTGGCCAAGGCGCGCGGACAGCGCGGCAGCAAGCCCGAGGCCCACCGCCACCGCTTCGCCATGGAGCAATTCGCCGCCATAGCCGCACTCGGCCTCGAAGGCATGGGCGAAGGTGTGGCCGAGATTGAGCAGGGCGCGCCCACCTTCGGCACTTTCCTCGCGCTCGTCATCGGCGACGACGGCGGATTTCAGCCGGCAGCTTTCGATCACGGCATGGGCGAGCGCGGCCTGGTCGCCGGCGATGACGCGGGCGCCCTCGGCC
>JBKJNV010000433.1:0-4283 GCA_046593435.1 Roseomonas sp. | reverse complement strand
ATACCGCATCTCGAACGCTCGCGCCTGATGCCGGACATCCCAACGGTCGCGGAGTCGGGGCTGCCCGGCTTCGATGTGCCGTCCTGGTATGCGGTCATGGCGCCGCGCGGCACGCCGGATGCCGCGATCGCCCGCCTCAACGCGGCGATGCGCGTGGCGCTGAACGACCCGGACGCGACCGCGGTGCTCAACCGCAACGGGCTCGAGCCGCGCTGGAGCACGCCGGAGCAGTTGAACGAGGCGCTTGCGGCGGAACGCGCCAAATGGGCACCGATCATTCGCGACAGTGGTATCCGCATCGAGTAGGCCATCGACGGACCTGCGGCTCCGCCCGCCACACCGGCGCTCGCGTGGCGTCGCGCCCCACCCCGCCCCTCGTGATGGCGGAGGCCAGATGGTCGTGCCGTCGCCGACCGCCATTGTGGAACGAATCGCGCCGCCGGGCGGCACGGCGCGCATCGCCAGGCCCGCCTTGGGGCAGGTGGCGCATGCCGTTGTGGCGGCTCGACCTTCGCAACGCGCCCAGGTTGCGGATATCCGCAAGCTCGGTGTCAGCCCCGGCAGGGTAGGCGGCGCCGACCCTCCGCACTGCCGGTACCGGCACAACGCCCTCGCTGGTTGAACACTCATCAGCAGACTTCTTCCTAAGGCCTTGCGCCGCCCCAGATCACCCGCATAACGTACTCGTGATTTAATCAGACTCGGTAACAAAAGGGCTTGGGGATGTTGGACACCGCAGTGCCGGTCGCAGCGACGCTCAACGTCGCCGGACCCGCCACGAATCGCCCCGGCTTCATGTTCGCCACCGGCATCGAGAACAGCGCCCCGACCATCGATGGAGGGCGCATCCGGCGGGACCAGCTGGCCGAGTGCGGCCATTACGAACGCTGGCAGGAAGACTTCGCCCTGGTGCGCGAAGTCGGCTGCGGCTTCCTCCGCTACGGGCCACAGCTCCACCGCACGCTGCTGGGCGACGGCCGGCATGACTGGAGCTTCGTGGACGAGACCTTCGCGGCACTGCGCCGCCAGGGCACGGTGCCGATCGTGGATCTGTGTCATTTCGGCGTGCCGGACTGGGTCGGCGATTTCCAGAACCCGGACTTCCCCGAGCTTTTCGCCGCCTACGCCGGCGCCTTTGCCCGCCGCTTCCCCTGGTTGCAGCTCTATACCCCGGTGAACGAGATGTTCATCACCGCAGCCTTCTCCGCCAAATATGGCTGGTGGAACGAGCAAGCCCATGATGACCGGTCCTACGTGACCGCCATCAAGCACGTCGTCCGCGCCAATGTGCTGGCGATGCACGCCATCCTTGAGGTTCGGCCCGACGCGCTGTTCATCCAGTCGGAATCGACGGAGCATTTCCACCCCGAATGCCCCCTCGCGCTCCGCCACGCCGATTTCCGCAACGGCGAGCGCTTCCTCACGCTCGACCTGAACTACGGGTTCCGCGTGGACAGCGCGATGTACGAGTTCCTGCTCGACAATGGTCTGACGCGCGAGGAATACCGCTTCTTCATGGCGCAGGACCTGCGCCGCCACTGCATCATGGGCAATGACTGGTACGCCACCAACGAGCACCTCATCGCCGAGGATGGCCACAGCCGCTGGGCCGGCGAGGTGTTCGGCTACGGTCCGGTCACGCGCCTGTACCATGATCGCTACCGCCTGCCGGTGATGCACACCGAAACCAACTGCGACGAAGGGCCCAATGGCGACGAGGCCGAGCGCTGGCTGTGGAAGCAATGGGCGGGTGTGATGCGGCTGCGCCAGGACGGCGTGCCGATCCTGGGCTTCACCTGGTACTCGCTGACCGACCAGATCGACTGGGACGTGGCGCTCCGCGAGCAACGCGGGCGGGTGAACCCGCGCGGCCTCTACGACCTCGACCGGCGGCCGCGGGCAGCGGGGCGTGCCTATGCGCGTCTCATCAGGAACTGGTCGGACGTGTTGTCGCGGCAGGGGTCGTGCCTGCATCCCGTCCTGGCGCCCCTGCACTGACTGGCCACGAGACGGCAAGCGGCGCGACGTGAATTCTTGCGCCTCGCGCCAGGCTGCCGACCGCAAGGCCTCCGCGTCCGGCCTCCAGCGCGACCCTAAAAAATCCCGAAATTCAGATCGAGGACACGCTTGAGCGGCACTTTCATCTCGCAGACCAGGCCTGAGCTTTCCCAATGGCAGTGAACGCTGCCACCCAGCTGGTGCTTGATCATCCCGTCCAGCACGCGCGTGCCGAACCCCCGGTGCGCCGGGGCCGCGCCCACCGGAGGGCCGCAACGCTCTTCCCAGCGCAGGCAAAGAAGGCCGGCGCCCTCGTCGACTGACCAGGCAACGCTCAACCGGCCGCCTGGGACCGAGAGGGCCCCGTGCTTCGTCGCGTTCGTCGCCAGCTCGTGCAGGGCCATCGACAGCCCCTGTGCCGCGGCAGAGGAGACCTGGACGGACGGGCCCTCGATCGTGACGAGCGGCACCTTGGCACTGTCGTCAGGGGCCATGAACGGCGCCAACTCGCCGCGCGCCAGGGTCAGCAGGTCAGCGCCGGTCCACCGCCCCTGGGCCAGCAGCGTATGAGTGCGCGCCAGAGCGTCTACCCGTCCCTCGACGGCCTGCACGTAAGCCGCATTGTCGTTCCGCGGCGTCATGCGGATGACGGCCTGGACGACGGAAAGAATGTTCTTCGCCCGGTGGTCGACTTCCTGCATCAGCAATTGCCGCAAATCCTCGGCCGCCTTCTCCTGCGTCACGTCCAGCGCAATGCCGCGCAAGCGCAGCGCCCCTCCCGTGGCCGCATCACGTTCGACGGTGCCGCGCCCGCGGATCCATCGCAGCGCGCCATCCGACTTGCGGGTGAAGCGGTATTCGAGGCTCCAATCCGTGGCCCCGCCATCGCGCGCCGCCTCGATCGTCGCGGCCACGGCCCCCCAATCCTCGGGATGGATGCCGCGGCGCCAGTCTTCCATCGTGAGAGGTGTCGCCGGGTCCGTGCCGTGCAGACCGTGGCAGCTTTCCGACCAGTAGAGCGCATTGGTCTCGACCGTCCATTCCCAGGACCCGACGCCGCCCGCATCCTGCGCAAGGCGGAGGCGTTCTTCGCTGGCCCGCAACGCCGCATCCGCGGCATGCCGCTCGGTGAGATCCTGCACCACGCCCGCGAGCCGCACGCCCCGGCCGGAGGAAGCGTCGCGTTCGACGACCGAGCCGTGCACCGCGATCCAGCTCCAGCTGCCATCCTCGCGGCCGAAACGGAATTCCACTTCATAGCTGTCCGACCCGCCCGCAGCGATGGCAGCGTCAACGGCAGCGATGCGGGCGGCGCGGTCGTCGGGGTGGACACGCGCGCGCCACTCGGACAGGTCCGGCGAACAGCGCTCCGGCGTCAGCCCGCCATAGATCTCCGCGGCGCGTGCGTCCCAGTGGGCACTGGCCGTCGGCAGGTGGCGTTCCCAGGTGCCCAGGCGGGCGCCGAGCAAGGCGGCACGCAGCCGGGCATCCCCCGCCAGCATCGCTGCCTGTGCCACTTTCAGGGCGGTGACATCCACATGGGCGCCCACCATCCGCAAGGGGGTGCCCTGGCGGTCGCGCTCGATATCGGCGCGCGCCGCGATCCAGCGTGTCTCTCCGGCCGGGGCGACGACCCGGTACTCCTGCTCGTACTCCGTCTCACCTCTGGCCACCGCTGAGAGGAAACGGTGCTCCGCGCGCTCGCGATCCTCCGGATGCAGCCGCGCCACCCAGTCGGCATGCTGCTCGGTCCGCGCCACGGCGGCGCCTCCGTGCAGCGCCATGTATTCGGAAGACCGGAAATTTTCCCCGCTGCGCAGGTCGATCTCGAACCCGCCGACCCGCCCAACCTTTCGCACCCGGCGCAGCCGCGCAGCGCTTTCGGCCAGGGCTGCGGTTCGCTCATCCACCCGGTCTTCAAGCACCGCATTGGCCTTCGCCAGGTCACGGTGGCGGCGTCGCACCATCAGCGCGAGTCCCGCCATCATCATCGTGGCGACGACACCGGTCACGAGCAGGGGGAGCATGGCCGCGCTCCATCGCTGTACGACAGCGGAGCGCGGCCTCGCGGCCGCAGCGTAGACGGCGTAGTCCGCGACACGGCGGAAGGCGACGATACGGTCAACACCGTCCAGGGTGGACGGCCCAACCAAGAGTATTGCGTGCTGTCCGCTTTGAATCGCGGCATGCAGCGGACTGCCCTCGCCAACCCGCGTGCCGGGCGGGACGGGGATCGACCTCGCCAGCACCGCGCCATCCGCGCGGATCAGGCTGAGCACGTCGCC
>JBKJNV010000392.1:0-4342 GCA_046593435.1 Roseomonas sp. | reverse complement strand
GAGCGCTTCGACATCGCGCGGCTGCGCTATGGGCGCGTGGTGATCATGACCGACGCCGATGTGGACGGCGCGCATATCGCGGCCCTGCTGATGACCTTTTTCTACAAGGAGCTGCCCGAGTTGGTGCGCCAGGGCCGCATCTTCCTGGCACAGCCGCCGCTGTACCGGCTGCAGGCGGGCGGTGTCTCGATCTATGCGCGCGACGATGCCGACCGCGAGAAGCTGATCAAGACGCGGTTCAAGCCGTCCCAGAAGGTCGAGGTCAGCCGCTTCAAGGGGCTGGGCGAAATGCCGCCCTCGGCGCTGAAGGAGACGACGATGGACCCGCGCAAGCGCATCCTGCTCAAGGTGGTGCTGCCGCCGGAGGAGCGCGCGAAGACCGCGGAGCTGATGGAGGCGCTGATGGGCCGCAAGCCCGAACTGCGCTTCCGCTTCATCCAGGACAATGCGGCGCGGCTGGATGCGGAGGCGGTGGACGCCTGAGCGTCGCGGTGGCACTTGCGCATTGCGGGCGCGGGCTCACCTCTCGGCTACCCGACCTTGCCCGGCTGCCGATCCTTTCTGCGCAGGGGCTTTGCGGTGCCCTGTAACGCCAGATCCGGATCCTTCATGAAGCGCTCTCGCGATGTCCTCCTGGCCCAGGCCAGCCCGGCCTATGGCAAGCAGATCCTGGCGGGGAGTGTGCTGCTCGCCGGTGCGGCCATCATGCTCACCATCGCGGCGATCCGGTTCGAGGTACCGTTCGCCGGGCTCGGCGCCATTGTCGTGACATTTGGCGGGCTCACCTTGCTCAGCATCGCCGCACTCCGGCGCCGGTTCGCGCAATTCCATCTGCGACGCGGCACCCGGTAGCAACCCCGCGGCGGCCGTCCGGGCCGCCGCGCCATCAGTCCAGCTGCGCGAGGTAGTGCGCCAGGGCCGCGAGTTGCGCATTCGACAGGCCGACGACCGCGCTGTTCATCTGCGCGTCCGGGCCGGCCCGCAGCCCGTCGCGATAGGCGATCATCGTTTGCGCCAAATACTCCTCCCGCTGGGCCGCGATGCGGGGGATCTGGTTGCGGCCGCCATAATCGGAGACGTGGCAGGTGGCGCACCGGTGCGGTCCACTGAGCGCCTGGCCTTGGGCGAACAGCGCGGCGTCGCGCGGCCGGCGATCCTCGGGCGGGCCGGGCGGCAGGGTGGCGAAATAGGCCGCCAGATCCTCGATGACCTGATCGGGCAGGTTCGCGGCGAAGGGGGTCATTGCCGGCGCGTTGCGCAGGCCCTCGCGCAGCAGGATCATCTGGATGGTGATGAAATCCGCCGGCTGGCCGGCGAGCGAGGGAATATTCTCCATCTGACTGCGGCCATTGGCGCCGTGGCATTGCAGGCAGGGTGTGGCGAGTTCGGCGCCGCGCCGCGCATCCTGCGCGAGCGCGACCACCGGGGTCGCGGCGGCCAGAAAGGCCGCCGCCACCAATCGAGCCAAAATCACCGGCGATAGGTGATGCGGTAGATCGCACCCATCTGTTCGCCCGAGACCAGCATCGAACCGTCACGCATCACATGCACCTCGACCGGACGATCGAGGAAGCGCTGGTTCGCGTCGTCGCGCAGCCCGGTCAGGAACTCGTCCACGCGCGCCACATTGCCCTGCGCGTCGAGGTGGGCGACCACCACGTCATATCCCGAAAGCCGGTCGCGGTTCCACGAGCCGCGGCGGGCAATGAAGATCTGGTTGCGATAGTGCTCGGGGAACATGGTGCCCGTGTAGAAGCGCATCCCCAGCACCGCCGTGTGCGGCCCCATCAGCGCGGCAGGCTGCGCGAATTCGCCACAGGCGCGGCCACGGTTGAACTGCGGGTCGACCCAGGTTCCGGAGCAGAACGGAAAACCGAAATCCTCGCCCGAGCGCCGGACGCGGAGCAGCGTGTCCTCGGGGGTGTCGTTGCCGGCCCAGTCGCGGCCGTGATTGGTGGCCCAGAGCTCGCGCGTCACCGGGTGATGCGCCATGCCCACGGAGTTGCGCACGCCGCGCGCTTCAATGCGGCGATCGCTGCCATCGGGGTTGAAGGAGACGAGGAGGGCGAACTTGTCACGGTCGAAGTCGCACACGTTGCAGTTCACGCCGACATTCGTATAGATCCGGCCATCCGGGCCGAGGGTCACGAATTTCCAGTGATGGTTGGCGCCATGCTCCTGTTCGGTGGGCAGGCCATACGCGGCCGTCAGGTCCACAGGCGCGGCGGGGCTGTCCAGATTGGCTTCGACATTGTCGTAGCGCAGCACGCGGTTGACAGCGAAGACATAGAGGCTGGTGCCGATCATCACCAGGCCGCTGGGCTGGGTGAGGCCCTGCGCGAAGACGCGCGTGCGGGTGGTGCCATCGGGGTTGCGGGTGATGGCGTAGACGCGGCCGATGGCGCGCGTGCCGGCGAAGATGGTGCCGTTCGGCCCCTCGGCGATGGCGCGCACGCCGGGCGTGCCGTGCGAGAAGACCTCGGCATGGAAGCCGGCCGGCAGGCGGATGGCGGAGACCGGCACCTGGTCGAGCGGTGTGACGGTCAGGCGCGCCGCATGGGGTGCGAGGGTGTTGCCCTCGGGCCGGCCGACGGCCCAGCCGGGGACAGGGGCGGGGGCGGCAGCCGGAGCGGCAGCCGGGGCTGGCGCCTGGGCCAGGGCTGGGACTGCCAGCATGGCCGCGGCCATGCCGAGTAAGACGCGTTTGAAGGCCATGTTTGTTTCTCCCTGCGGCCCGATGGGGCAGCCGCTGACGGAGAAAAGTATGAAACCGGCGGCAATGCAAGCTGGGCTGTGCGGGAACGGACAGCTTGCGATCGCCGGGGCGTAGGAAAGGAGAGCGGAGAGCAACCCTGTCTGCGACAGCCGGTCGCGCTCCTGCCGAAGATCCTGGCGGCTTGTGCTGGCGTCCATTGTCAGGCGGACCCAAGACGCATCTAGAAAAAATGTCGCTTAGACTTCTTCTGCGCCCGGTTAACCGCCGCCAGCCGCAGAGTCGCATACGCCCGACCAGCTTGTGACCAGTCTTGGAAAACAAGCCTCCTCGGAGGGAGATGCCAAAAGCCAGGTATCTCCCGAGTGGCCGGGCGTCGGCGGCGCAATACGATGCTTACCCCTTGCGCAGGTACGGAATGGTTCCTGCGAGGTCGGTGTCGTCGATCATCTGAAATCGGCTCTCACTGCCGGCCTGTCGCGCAGCGCCGAGCGGGGCGTAGTCCGGATCCGAAGCGAAAGCTTTGACGGCGTCAGCGGAGGGGAACTCCAACAGCGCGATGAGGGTGGTTTCCAGCGGGGTCCCTTCGAGCACCTGGACATTGCCGCTGCGGGACAGGTACCGTCCGCCGTGTCTGTGCACGATGTCATGGACCGCCGCTGCATAGCCGGGCACCCAGCCATCATCCGTCACTTTGATGTCCGCAATCACATAGACAGGCATGTTGGTCGCCTCCTTTGTTGTTGCCTTCCTCGGCGCGGTGTCCACGCCGCCGCTGGTGTAGCACAAGGGACCTCGACGCGAGCGACCCTTGAGCCGGGTACTTTCGAAGGCGTAGGCTTGAGTGCGGCGCGGTCATCGAACCGGCCGGGTGCACGAGGGAGAAATGGCATGTCCGACTTAAATACGGCGAGAGCATTCTTCGACGCCTGTGAGGCCGGTAAAGGCTGGGCGGCATGCCGCGTATACTGCGCGCCCGATGCGACCTTCGCAGCACAAGCCGGCGCGCTTGCCGACATTCAGGCCCTGGAGCAATACACAGAGTGGATGAAGGGCATCATCTCAGTGCTAACCGATGGCGCCTACGAACTGCATGCCTTCGCCGAGGATCAGGAGCGCAAACAGGTTTGCGCTTTTGCTACCTTCATTGGCACCCATATTGCCGGCGGTCCGGTTCCGCCGACGGGCAAGACCACGCGCACAGACTATGTCTACGCGATGCGGTTCAGTGACGGCAAAATCGTGCACATGACCAAGGTCTGGAACGACAGCTACGCGCTTAAGGAACTGGGCTGGGCTTAAGCGGTTCCCCGACAGCCAGGAGGCCGCCACGGTCTCACAGGGCCTCGATCCTGGGTCGCGCAGCAGAAGCTGGCGGTGAGTGCCTTCGCGCGCATCGGCGGGGCGAAGGTGAAGGGCAAGAAGTGAACATGGATTGTCTAACCACGTCCCGCAGATTGTCTAACTGCGGCAGAACCTAGCAAGATCAAGTGCTTGCGGACGGTGGTAGCGTCCCCGGCGGGATTCGAACCCACGGCCCCCAGATTAGGAATCTGGTGCTCTATCCTGCTGAGCTACGGAGACCCGACGCCGTTCTAGCATCGCCCGCGTCGGGCTTGTAGGCCTCAC
>JBKJNV010000340.1:0-4564 GCA_046593435.1 Roseomonas sp. | reverse complement strand
CGGGCAGCGTTGTCACAGACGCACCCACGCGACGGGCCAATATCGCATGGCGTGCGGGCGGCCGGTCGCGCAGCACCGTCACCAGGCGCCCACCTTCGGCAAGCTGGTCCAGGATGGCCTGCGGCACCGCGGCCACCTCGCCCTCGATCAATATCCCGTCATAGCGCGCGCCGGCGGCATGGCCCGCCACCGGGGAGGCCTCGATCAAGGTGACGCTGCCCGCCTGCGTCACGGCGGGCAGCACGGCCCGCGCCATCGCCAGCAGCGAAGGGTCATCCTCGACCGCCACGACGCTGCCGCCCATCGCAGCCAGCACGGCCGCGCCGTAGCCGGTGCCCGCGGCCAGCACCAGTGCGCGCTCCCCACGTCGAAGGCCCATCAGCTGGATCAACCGCGCGAGCACCATCGGCTCCATCAGTGCCCGCCCCCCGGGCAACGTGACATCCTCATCCTGGTAGGCGCGGGCGGCGAGGCTCGCGGGCAGGAAGCGCTCCCGCGGCAGGTCGCCCATCGCGCCCAGCAGGCGCGGATCGGTCACGCGGTTGGGCTTGAGCTGGCAATCGACCATGAAACGTCGGGCGGCGACAAAATGCGCGGCGAGCTCCTCGGCGGCGTCGGACATGGCGGCGGCTCCCCTGCGGTCCCGTGCTTATAGGGGCGGGGGTGCGCGCGCGCCAAGCGTCGGGATGGTCCGGCGCACGCAACGCTTGACCAGGCGGGCATGGCACAGGATACAGGCGTCCCGCAGGGCCTGCCCTCGCGGTCCGGTGGCCGAGTGGTTAGGCACAGGTCTGCAAAACCTGCTACGGCGGTTCAATTCCGCCCCGGACCTTGGGCGGCGCGCGGGATTGGTCACCGGGGGTCTTTTGCATCCCGATGGCCTCTGTTATAGGGCGCGCCCCGGCTATTCCTCGATAGCTCAGTTGGTAGAGCAAGGGACTGTTAATCCCTGGGTCGTAGGTTCGAGTCCTACTCGAGGAGCCAGCCGGGCCTTCCGCCAAAACACGTCACGGCGGGCCGCCAGCGCGGCCGGGCTGAACCGCAGCGATGGTATCGGCAATGCCGGTCGCGATGTTGAAGCGCGGCATGAATCCCACCTCCTCACGCAGGCGCGTCACGCAGGCCGCAAGCCGCGCCGGCTCATCGACCGGCATCGGCTGGGCGCCGAAACGCAACAGCGCCGCGTTGCCGAGCTGGCGCCCGATCTCGCCGAGGAACGCGGCAAGCGGCCGGTCCTGCCCGAAGGCAATGTTCACCGCGCCGGAGACGGCACTATCTGCCAGTGCCGCCAGCGCCGCGGCAGCATCCGCGACGTGCAGGAAATCCCGCCGCTGGGTGCCAGCGGTGGTGTCGATCGGTTCGCCCCTGGCGAGACGCGCGATGGTGTCGCTGACCAGTCGGCCCGGCTTCTCGCCCGGGCCATAGAGGAAGAACACGCGCCCCCACGCAAATGACACGCCGTCCAGTGTAGCAGCGGCGGTCAGCAGTCGCCGCGTCGCGTCCTTGGCAGTCCCGTAGAGTGTCGCCGGTCGGCACGGCGCGGCCTCATCGAGCGGCGCCGCGACAGCGGCCGGGGACCAATCATATTCGGCACAACTCCCCACGCCGACGAAGCGTGTGCCACCCGCCGCCACGAAGGCGCGGTAGAGCGCAAGCGTCGCACCCACCCAGTCCAGATTGTCCCGCGTGGTCCAGAACCCGCCCGGCGCAACCGTCCAGGCCAGGTGCAGCAGGTGGGTCGGGCCGAGCGTGCCGAGCAGCGCGCGCGTGGCCGTCGCGTCCAGCAGATCCAGCGCATGGCAGGTCGCACCGGTCAGCGCGGCGCGCGACAGGGCATGCACCTCGAACCCGCGCGCCAGCAGGGGTGCGATCGCGTGGCGTCCGACAAAACCGCCCGCGCCGGTGACCAGGATGCGCCGCGCTGCCATCGGCTAGCCCATGAAATCCGGGTAGCCCGCATCGCGCGGCCAAATCGCACTCACCGGCAGCGGCCAGGCGATGGCGAAGGCCGGGTCGTCCCAGCGCACGCCATCCTGCGCGGCGGGCTCGAAACTGGCACCCATCATGTACAGAACCTCGGTGTCGTCGCGCAGCGCCTGGAAACCGTGCGCGAAACCCGGCGGCACATACAGGGCATCGCCCGACGCGGCGTGCAACGGCACCGCAACATGCTGGCGGAAGGTCGCCGAGGCCGGGCGCAGATCGATCACCACATCCATGATCGCACCACGCACGCATCGCACCAGCTTCGGCTCCTCGAAAGGGGCGCGCTGGAAGTGCATCCCGCGCAGCGTGCCGGCCCGCGCATTGACCGAGACATTCATCTGCGGCCAGCGCGCGGGCAGGCCGGCGGCGGCGAATTCCGCGTCGCAGAAGCTGCGCGCGAAATGCCCGCGCGCGTCGCGATGCGGCTCCATCGCCACCAGCACCGCACCAGCGAGCCGCAGTGGCGTGAAGCGCATCAGAACACCTCGACGCGCGGGATAGCGGTGACGAAGCGGCCGCCCCAGGCGCGGATCTCCTGCATCTGCTGCGCCACTTCGTCGCGCAGGTTCCACGGCAGGATCATCAGGTAATCCGGGCGGCGTTCGGCCACCGCCTCGACGCCATAGACCGGGATGCGCGTGCCCGGCAGCAGCGTGTTCTGCTTCACCGGGTTGCGATCCACCGCGAAAGCGATGAACTCCGGCCCCACGCCGCAGTAGTTCAGCAGCGTGTTGCCCTTGGCCGCCGCGCCATAGGCCGCGACGGTCTTGCCCTCGCGCCGCGCCGCTATCAGGAAATCCAGCACCGCGCATTTGATCGCGACCACCCTGGGCGCGAAGGCATCGTACCGCGCGAGGTCATGCAGTCCCTCCGCCCGCTCCTCCGCCGCGAGTGCCGCAACGGCCGGTGTCTCGGCATGGGTCGCGCCTGCATGGCAGACGAACAGCCGCAGCGAACCGCCATGTGTTGGCAGCCGCTCCACGTCGAAGACGCGCAGGTGCTGCGCCGCCAGCACCTGCGCCACCGGCCCCAGGGCCAGGTAGGAAAAATGCTCGTGGTAGATCGTGTCGAACTGGTCGTGGCGCATCAGGCTGAGCAGATGCGGAAACTCGAAGGTGGCCACACCCTCGGGCAGCAGCATCTCACGAAAACCGCCCAGGAAATCATGGATGTCGGGCACATGGGCGAGGACGTTGTTCGCCGCGATCAGCGCCGCCTGGCCGCGCCGCGCCGCGATCTCGCGCCCGGTCGTGGTGCCGAAGAAGACGACCTCGGTGTGGACGCCACGGGCCACGGCGACGGCAGCGCAATTGCCCGCCGGCTCAATCCCCGTCACGCGCAGCCCGTCGCGCAAAAAATATTGCAGCAGGTAGCCGTCATTGCTGGCGACCTCGGCCACATGCGCGTCCGGCCCCAGGCCGAACCGCGCCGTCATCGCCGCGCAGTAGCGCTCCGCATGCGCGAGCCAACTCACCGAGAAGGATGAGAAATAGGCGTACTCATCCGAGAAGATGTTCTTCGGCTCCTCGAACTCGGCCAGCTGCACCAGGTGGCACGCTTCGCAAACCTTGGCGTGCAGCGGGTAGAAGGTCTCGCCCTCCTCCGCGCGCGCCAGCGGCACGAAGGAATTGGCCAGCGGCGACATCCCCAGATCAACGAAACTGCGGGTCAGCGGCGCGCCACAGGCGCGGCAGGCCGTGGGTTTCATGCGCGTAGGATCATTCCCTGGGGGCCGGTCGCTTGGCGGGCGCGATAGCGGGCGATCTGGTCCAGGCACAGGGAGCGCGCATCCTCGCCGCGCGCCTGCCGGCGATACCAGTCGACGGTCCATTCCAGCGCGTCCGCGAGACCCAGGCAGGGTCGCCAGCCAAGCAGCGCGCGTGCCTTCGATGCATCGACCTTGAGGTCATGCGCCTCATGCGGCTGCGGTTGGGCGTCGAGCTCCCAGCCCACATCGCCGCCCCAGAACCGCGCGAGTGTCGTAACCAGTTCACCCGCCGGCACGGCGTCCGCTTCGGCGGGGCCGAAATTCCACCCCTCGGCGAAGCGCGCGCGCCCCTCCCCCACGGCCAGCTGCTCGGCGAGCGTGAGGTATCCTGCCAGCGGTTCCAGCACGTGCTGCCAGGGGCGCGTCGCGCCAGGGCTGCGCAGCGCCACCTTGCGCCCTTCGGCGAAGGCGCGGATGCAGTCGGGCACCACGCGATCGGCCGCCCAGTCGCCGCCGCCCAGCACATTGCCGGCGCGGGCGGTCGCCACCGCCGTCGCGTGCCCATCCACCGCGAAATAGGATCGGCGGAAGGCCGCGGTCACCAGCTCCGCGCAACCCTTGGAGCTGCTGTACGGGTCGTGCCCGCCCATCGCCTCATGCTCGCGATAACCCCAGTGCCATTCGCGATTCTCATACGCCTTGTCCGAGGTGACGACGACCAGCGCCGCGACACCGCCCTGGCGCCGCGCCGCATCCAGCACATGCGCCGTGCCCATGACGTTGGTCGCATAGGTCGCGACCGGATCGGCGAAGGAGGGCCGCACCAACGCCTGGGCTGCCAGGTGGAAGACCACCTCCGGCCTCGCGCGT
>JBKJNV010000253.1:0-5152 GCA_046593435.1 Roseomonas sp. | reverse complement strand
CCTCCAGCGCCCAGGCGATGTCGAGCCGCCCGCCGGGGTCGCCCAGGCAGCCATGCTTGACGGCGTTGGTCACGAGTTCATGCACCGCCATGGACGTCGCGAGCGCGGTTTTGGGGTCAAGGGCGAACTCCGCGCCCCGCACCGCGATCTCGCAGCCGCCGGGAATGTCGTGCGCACGCAGCTCATCCTCGACCAGGGCGCGCAGGGAGGCACCCTGCCAGCGCGAATTGGTGAGAAGATTGTGCGCCTTGGCCATGGATTGCAGGCGGCTTTCGATGGAGGTGACGAAGCTCACCAGGTCCGTGGCGCTGCGGCTGGAAAAGCGCACCATCGACTGGATCGTGGCGAGCGAGTTCTTCACCCGGTGGTCGAGCTCGGCCATGAGCAGGTTCTGGTTGGCGCGCGCCGCCATCTGCTCGCGGGAAACATCGTCCACGTGCTGCAGCAAGAGTTCGAGCAAGGCGAAGCGCAGCACGGTCGCGGCCTCGATCTCGACTTCGCTCCAGGGGCGTGAGCGGCCGCGCACCGTCTGTGTCCATGCCTCGAATGATTTGCGTGGCGAGAGGCGGTCACCATCGGGGCCGGCGATGACGGGCTTGGTCGGGTCCCCAGCCCAGCGCACCTCGCGGACCTGCTCGGCGAGGAACCACACCACATAGTCTTTCGGTACGCGGGAAATCGCCAGCGCCAGCACGCCCATGATCCCATTGCCGAGCGTGATGCCGGTCAGCTCCTCGAACCGGTCGGTGGCGAAGACGCCATCGGTCACAAGCTTGTCCAGCGCATGCAGCAGCGCCGGTATGGCGTGTGCATCGGGGGTGCGGCCGTCGACGTCGAGGACGCCTTCGGCGATCACCGCGACGCCCGCCGCCGGGATCAGGTTCAGCAGGCTTGGCGCGGGGCCGATCAGGCTTTCCATCAGGCCGGTCCGGCTCGCCTTGCTGATCAGGCCGGCCTGCAAATCGCGGTTTCCGAGCCGGGCGGTGGCGAGGTCGATGGCCAGTTGGTTTTGAAGTTGCAGCGAGGCCAGTTGGGCAAACAGCTCGCAGGCGACGCGGATCCGGGCGGAGAGGTACAGCGGCTCGCCGTGATGGCAGGCGACGAGGCCCCAGAGCCGGCCGCCGACCACCAGCGACAGCGAGGTTGAGCTGACGACGCCCATGTTCGCCAGGTATTCAAGATGAATCGGTGAGACGCTGCGCAGCGCGCAGAAGGCCATGTCGAGCGGCGCGCCGGTCTTCGGGTTGAGCGTCGGGATGATCGGCGCCGGCTGGTAGCGCGCATCGGGAATGTGGCGGATCCAGCTGGACAAATAGAGCGCGCGAGCCTGGGCCGGGATGTCGGATGCGGGGTAGCGCAGGCCGAGGAAAGAGGCGATGCCCGGCTTGCGGAGCGTTTCCGCCACGATGTCGCCGCTGAAGTCGTCATGAAAGCGGTACAGCATGACCCGGTCGAAGCCGGTTGTCGCCTGCACCTGGGCAGTGATCGCGTTCAGCAGGGCTTCAAGATCCGCGGCGGCTTCCAGCTCGCGGACCATGGCCTGCACGCGGGCGATGCCTTCGAGCGGCGCATCCTCCTGCGGCGTCTCGAGTTCGAGCAGGAGCAGGCCGTCGGTCAGGCTCGCCATCACATCCATGCGAACGCCTTTGTGACCGGCTTCGAACACCAGCGTGGGCTGCGGCATGGTTGTGGGCTTGATCGTCAATCCGGCGAGCATCTTCAGTTCAAGACTGCCAAACCGTGCATGCAGGCTCTGGCCGACCATCGCCTCGGGCGGTACGCCGAAGAAGCCGGCGGTCGCGCCGCCCGCCATCAATACGGTCAAGGTTTCGGGATCGAGCGCGAGGAGAGCGCCGTGGGGCTGAATACTGCCCGGTGTTGCGATCGGCTCCCGGTCACAATCCGTCAGCGTCGCTTCGCCGAAATGGACAGGAAACTGCGGCATTTCTGCTTCTCCGGTTTGGATGACAAATCAAATCCGGAGATTTCTCATCCCTGCCGGAGCGACATTTTGGTACAGAAATTTTTAATATTCAGCAAGATTTCTGGGGCAGCGGAGAGCGCGCACGCTATCCACATCACCAATTCTTGATCCAGCATTGTATTGTGACAGGGATGAGAGCTGCGCGCTGCGGAGAGATCCGGTTGGAAGGATTATTCCCCGCTGGTAGCGCGCGCCCCGGCCGAGTGGCCTACGCCGCCGGCGCGGCGAGCCCAGCCTCCGGAGGCTGGGCCCGGCGTTTGATGGCTGGTGTCAGGCCTCGCCCACGCATTCCAGCATGGCGCATTGCAGCGCCTCGGCCGGGGACTTGCCGCCCCACAGCACGAATTGGAAGGCCGGGTAGAAGCGCTCGCACTCGGTGATCGCGATGTCGACCATGTCTTCGAGCGACTCGGCGGAGGCGCCGGGCGTGCCGCGCAGCAGCACCGCGTGGCGGAACACCGGCATGCCCTCATCCACGTCGATGCCGAAATGCCCGATCCAAAGCTTGTCATTGGCCAGGCTCAGCAGTTCGAACAGCTTCTCGCGCCGCTCGGGGGGCACCTTGAGGTCGAAGGCGCAGGTGAAGGACATGGCGCTGATCTCGGAAGACCAGGCGAAGTGCAGCCCGTAATCGCACCACTTGCCGGGCGCCTCGGCGGCGATTTCGCCATCCGAGCGGCGGTCGAAGGCCCAGTCATTGGCAATGACGATCTGCTCGACCACGTCGAGGGGGTTTTGTGCCCGGGTGCTGCGGACGCTGAGTGAGGCGGACATGCGGCCCTCCTTCCCGCAGGACGCGCGCGCGGCGCCCCGCCTGGGGTTGGGGTGCGGCATGGCGCCTGGCCCCCCCGGCCGGCGCGTCCGCTCCCCATGCCACGACACCGAGTCTGGTAGGCGGACGCGGTGGCGGGACACTACGCCTAGACTAGGCAATGGCCCGAGGCCGACGCAAGGGATGCGTGCGAAAAAACCCCAGTTTGGACGAGTTTCCTCAATTCATAACTTAGGCTCTTCGATATAAACCGTTGATACGGCTGGATCGGCGGGAATTTCCAAAGCAGCCAGCCGCGCTTCCAGCGCCGTGACCCGGGCTGCCAGTGTCTCGGCCGCCTCGCTGGCGCGCCGGGCGACCTCCATCGCGGCGTCAAGGTCCTCCCGCTTCACCAGATCGAGGCGCTGGGTCATGGCCTCCATTTGCGCCCGCGCCATGGCCTGGGCCTCGGCGCGGACGCCGTTCAGCGCCGAGAACGCACCGCCCGCCACGCCCGCGATATCGTCGAAAAAGGAGCGCTTGCCCCCGCTGGACCCTGGGCCGGACTCTGCCATCTCGTTCTCCATATTTCCTTAGCCATGCGTGCGGCCGTATATCCCGTCATTCGCGGGAGGTCATACGATGTATCTGGTCACGGGCGGCGCCGGTTTCATCGGTTCCAACCTCACAGCGGCGTTGGCCGCGCGCGGCGGCGAAGTGATCGTCGTTGACCGGCTGCGCAGCGGCGCGCCGGGCCACGAGAAATGGCGCAACCTCGCCAAGCACACGATCGCCGACATCGTCCCACCCGAAGGGCTTGAGGGTTTCCTGGACCTCGGCCGCCCGATCGAGATGGTGTTCCACATGGGTGCGGTCAGCGACACCACCGTCACCGATGGGGACCTCGTCGCCGCATCGAACATCACCCTGCCGCTCATGCTCTGGGCCCGGTGCGCGAAGAAGGGCGTGCCCTTCATCTACGCCTCCTCCGCCGCCGTCTATGGCGATGGCGCGCTGGGGTTCGAGGATGACGCAACCCCGGCGGCACTCTCCGCGCTGCGGCCGCTCAACCTCTATGGCTGGTCCAAGGTGGCCTTCGACCGACGCGTCGCACAGAAGCTCGCGCGCCATGCGCCGGCGCCGCCGCAATGGGCCGGGCTGCGCTTCTTCAACGTCTATGGACCCAATGAATACCACAAGGGCCGCATGCAGTCCGTGGTGGCGCATAAATATGCCCAAATCGCCCGGGGCGAACCGGCGACGCTGTTCGCCTCCGACCGGACTGGCATCGCCGATGGCGGGCAGCGGCGCGACTTCGTCCATGTCGATGACGTCGTCCGCGTCTGCCTGTGGCTTGCCGACCATCCGCGGGTCTCGGGGCTGTTCAACGTCGGCTCCGGGGCGGCGCGCAGCTTCGCCGACCTCACCACCGCCATCTACGCCGCACTCGGACGCGCGCCCGAGATCCGCTACATCCCCATGCCCGATGACCTGCGCGGCAAGTACCAATACTTCACGGAAGCAAAGCTCGATCGCCTCCGCGCCGCCGGATACGACGCCACCACCATCCCGCTGGAAGAGGGCGTCGCACATTACGTGCAGCACCACCTCACGAGCGGCGACCCGCATCGCTGAGAGGCCACGCCCCTGATGTTCGCCATTCCCTTCCCGATCATCGACCCGATCCTGATCGAGATCGGCCCGCTCGCGATCCGCTGGTATGCGCTGGCCTATATCGCGGGGATCGTTCTGGGCTGGCGGCTCGCGCGGACTCTCGTGCGCCTCACCCCCGTCGTCTCCACCAAGGAGCAGCTGGATGATTTCGTCACCTGGGTGACGCTCGGCATCATCATCGGCGGGCGTCTGGGCTACGTGCTGTTCTACCGGCCCGGCTACTACCTGGAAAACCCGCTCGAAGCACTGATGGTCTGGCAGGGCGGCATGGCCTTCCACGGCGGCATGCTCGGCGTCATCATCGCCACATGGATCTTCTGCCGCATCAACAAGCTGCCGCTGCTGGCCTTTGGTGACCGCGTCGTCGCCGTCGTCCCGATCGGCATCTTCTTCGGGCGGATGGCCAATTTCATCAACGGCGAACTCTGGGGCCGCGTCGCACCCGACGTGCCCTGGGCCATGGTCTTCCCCGGCGCCGGACCCGACCCGCGCCACCCATCCCAGCTCTACCAGGCCGGCATGGAAGGCCTCATCCTCTTCGCCATCCTCATGCTGCTCATCAGCCGCCCCGCCATCCGAGCCCGGCCTGGATTCATCTCCGGCGCCTTCCTGTTCGGCTACGGCACCGCCCGCATCATCGGCGAACTCTTCCGCCAACCCGACGCCCACCTGGGCTTCCTGTTTGCCGGCGCGACCATGGGACAACTGCTCTCGCTGCCCATGCTCGCGGCCGGCGCCTGGCT
>JBKJNV010000158.1:0-12371 GCA_046593435.1 Roseomonas sp. | reverse complement strand
GGCCAGGCGCGCCACTGCATTTTGCAACGCGGCACCCGCGGCGATGACATCCAGCCCGCCTTCCGTCGTCAGCTCCTGGCGCTTCTCCGGCACGATGCAGCAGGCGGCCGGGCGCAGCCGCAGGGCGATGCCGATCATCTCCTCGGTCGCCGCCATCTCGAAGTTCAGCCGGCCATCGACTTCGGCGGCGACGCGGCGGAGGTCATTGTCGCGGATGTGGCGGCGGTCTTCGCGCAGATGGATGGTGATGCCGTCCGCGCCCGCCTGCATGGCGAGCTTCGCGGCCTTGACCGGGCAGGGATGGATGCCGCCGCGCGCGTTGCGCAGCGTCGCCACGTGGTCGATGTTCACCGACAGGGCCATGGGTGTCATGGATTGCGCCTTTGCGCGATCTCGGCGGCGAGCCGGATGGCGGCGATGAGGGAGGATGGGTTGGCCCGCCCGCTGCCCGCAATGTCGAGCGCGGTGCCGTGGTCGGGGCTGGTGCGCACGATGGACAGGCCGAGCGTGACATTCACGCCGCCATCCATGTCCAGCGCCTTGATCGGGATCAGCGCCTGGTCGTGATACAGGCAGATCGCCGCGTCATAGCCGGGCCGCGCATGGGCGGTGAACATCGTGTCAGGCGGCATCGGGCCGCGCGCGTCGATGCCCTCCGCCTGCAGGGCGGCGATGGCGGGGGCGACGATGTCGATCTCCTCCCGCCCCAGCGTCCCGGCCTCTCCGGCATGGGGGTTCAGCCCTGCGATGGCCAGGCGCGGTTGCGCAATGCCGAAGTCGCGGATGAGCGCGGCGTGCGCGATGCGGGCATGGGTGATGATCAGTTCGGGCGTCAGCCGCGCGATGGCCTGAGCGAGCGGCTCGTGCACGGTGATGGGCACCACGCGCAGCATGGGCGAGGCGAGCATCATCACCGCGGGGATACCTGTGCCGGCGATCTCGCCCAGGAATTCGGTGTGCCCCGGGTGGGGGAAACCCGCCGCGTAGAGCGAGGACTTCTGGATGGGGTTGGTGACGATCCCGCTTGCGCGGCCGGCGCGGGCGAGGGCCACCGCTTCCTCGATGGCGGCGATGATGGCGGGTGCGTGGTCAATCCGGGGCTTGCCGGGGGTGATGGCGCTGGGAAGCGGGCGGTGCAGCACGGGCAGGGCTTCGGCGAAGGCGGCCGCGGCCTGTTCGGGCGCTGTGATTTCCTCCACGGGGATGCCGCGAATGCCGCGCGCATCGCCGATCAGGAAGAAGGGCGCCGCTCCGTCGCGCAGCGCGGACCAGGCGCCGGCCGTGATCTCGAAGCCGATGCCGGCGGGTTCACCCATGGTGAGAGCGAGGGGGGTCATGCGCCCGATGGTGGGGTGTGTTGTCCGACCGGGCAAGGCCGGGCGTGCCCCTCGCCCTCGGCACCAACAGCCAAAAATAAAAGAAAGGGGTGCGGGGGAATTCCTTCCCCCGCCGCTTACTTTTTCAAGTTCTGATATTCAACAGCCGCGCCGCCGTATCCCCCAGCATCCCCGCCATCTGCTCCGGCGTCAGGAAGTCGCAGGCCATGATGTGATCCACCGGCTTGAGTTGCCACGGGAACGGATAGTCGCTGCCGAGCACGATCTGCCCCGCGCCGACCTGCGCCACCAGGTGGCGGATCGCTTCGGGGCTGAACACCAGCGAGTCGAAATACATCTGCTTCAGATACTCGGTGGGCGCGCGGCGCAGCGGGTTGGGCTGGGTGCAGCCCGAGGGGTTCACCAGGCAGGCGTGGTCGGACCGGTCCGCATAGCTGGGGAGAAATCCGCCGCCATGCGCCGAGATGACCTTGAGGTTGGGAAAGCGGTCGAGCGTGCCTTCGAAGATCAGGCGCGAGAGCGCGATGGTGGTCTCGAGCGGGAAGGCGATGGCGTTGGTCAGCCAGCCATTGCCGGCCAGGCGCGCGTTGAGTTCCGGCACGCCGGTCGGGTGGATGAAGAGCGGCGCGTTGAGTTCCTCGGCCTTGGCCCAGACGGGGTGGAAGCGCGGGTCGGAGAAGGGGACGTCGATCATGGTGGCGCCGATGGCGGCACCCTTCAGGCCCTGGCGGCGGACGGCATTCTCCAGCTCGGTCACGGCGAGTGCGGGGTCCTGCAGGGTCAGGGCGCAGAAGCCGGCGAAGCGGTCCGGATGGGCGGCGCAGAGCTTGGCCATCTCTTCATTGTTGATCTTGACCATCTCGGCGGCGAGGTCGCGCGGCTTGTTGTACCAATAGGGATTGACCGAGAGCACTTCCATATCGACGCGCTGGGCATCCATCGCCGCGAAGCGCTGGGCGATGGTGATGGCGGTCTCATCGGCGCCACGCACGGGCGAGGCCGGAATGGCGGCCGCGGCGCCGAGGCGGCGGGCGACCTCGGGGAAGGTGCAATGGGCGTGGACGTCGATGGTCTTCACCCGTCGGCCACCGACGGCAACCGCCTGGCGCGGGCTGGCGGGGGCCTGGGCGTGGGCGGCGTCGAGCAGCCCGCAGGAGCAGAAGGCGACGCCCGCGAAGGCGCCCAAGACATTGCGGCGTGATGCCATCTTGGTTGGTTCCCCCATTCTTGTGGGCGAAGCGTGGGCGCTTTTTGACGCGCGCGCCAGCCCGACGTGCCGCGCGCTGCCAGCACGCCGGGCATGGCGGCAGGCGCGTGGTGTGCGATGCTCCCGAGCTGGTCGAATGCGGCTAGACTGGCCCGGAGCGGTGCCGGCGGGCACCCGCTGAACACCGCACGGGCGCGGCGTTGAGGGAGGCGACAGATGCAGAGCGAGGCCCATTTTGAACTGCCCGAGGCGACGGTCGCGCTGCAAGCCGTGGCGCGTGAATTCGCCGCCGATGTGCTGGCCCCCCACGCGCTGGCCTGGGATGCGGAGCGGCATTTCCCGGTCACGGAAATGCGCCAGGCGGCGGCGCTTGGCATGGCCGCGCTTTATGTGCGGGAGGCATCGGGCGGCGCGGGCCTCACCCGCCTGGACGCCGCGGTGGTGTTCGAGGCGCTGGCCACCGGCTGCCCGACCGTCTCTGCCTTCCTGTCCATTCACAACATGGTCGCCTGGATGGTGGATCGCTTCGGCGATGACGCGCAGCGGGCCGCCCTGCTGCCGGGCCTCATCACCATGGAGACCATCGCGAGCTATGCGCTGACCGAACCCGGCGCGGGCAGCGACGCGGCGGCCCTCACGACGCGGGCGCGGCGGGAGGGCGAGCACTACATCCTCGATGGCACGAAGCAGTTCATCTCCGGCGCCGGCGCGTCGGACCTGTATCTCACCATGGTGCGGACCGGCGGGCCCGGCGCGGGTGGTGTGTCCGCCCTGCTGGTGCCCAAGGACACGCCGGGGCTGAGTTTTGGTGCGAACGAGAAGAAGATGGGCTGGAACGCGCAGCCCACGCGCCAGATGATTTTCGAGGGCGCACGGGTACCGGTCTCCGCGCTGCTCGGCGCGGAAGGGCAGGGGTTCCGCTTCGCCATGGCGGGGCTGGATGGGGGCAGGGTGAATATCGCCGCCTGTTCGCTCGGCGGTGCCGAGGCGGCGCTGGCCATTGCGCTGAGTTACGTGAAGGAGCGTCGCGCCTTCGGGCGCCCGGTGGCTGATTTCCAGGCGACGCAGTTCCGCCTGGCCGACATGCGGACCGAGCTTGAAGCTGCCCGTGCGCTGCTGTGGCGCGCGGCGGGCAAGCTCGATGCCGGGGCGCCGGACGCGACCCAATTCTGCGCCATGGCCAAGCGCTTCGTCACCGATACCGGCCACCAGGTCGCCGACCAGGCGCTGCAGCTGCTCGGCGGCTATGGGTATTTGCAGGATTACGGGGTGGAGAAGCTGGTGCGCGACCTCCGCGTGCACCGCATCCTGGAAGGGACGAACGAGATCATGCGGGTGATCATCTCGCGCGAGATGCTGCGGTAGGACTTGCAACCACAGGGTGAATTCCTGCTATTCATTCGCCGATGCGCATGATCGCCGCCGGACTTGCCCTTCTGCTACCCCTGGCCGCCCAGGCGCAGGCGCCCCGCCATCAGGTGGTGCCCGCGGGCGATGTGGTGGCCATAGCCCCGCGCGGGGCGCCGCCTCCGGCCGCGATCGAGGTGACCGTCAGCGTGCCCGCACCCGGCGGCGGGCGCATCGGCGCGGCGCCGCCCGGCTGGGTCGCGCCTGCGCGGCCGCTCTCATTCGGGCGTGCGTTTTCGGGGTTTTCGGGTGAGGCGGACAGCCTCGGCAGCGCGGCCTTGCAGGCGGCGCCGACGGTGCTGGGTCTCGCTGCCGTTGGCGCATTGACCACGCTGTTCGGTGGCCGGCCGGGGGGCAGCAGCGGCGGGGGTGCGAGCAACTCGGGTGCTGCGACGACGAGCACCTCGGCAGGCATCGCCGCACCCACCAGCACCCGCTGAGGCTGGACCAGGCGCCGCAGGGCGCCCAGACTGCGAAGGTCCTCACGCACTGGAATCACACCCATGGCCACTCGCCAGGGCGCGCTCGACCGCGCCGCCGCCTTCTTCGATGATGGCAGCTTCAAATCCCTGCTCACCGACCTGGTGGCGATACCCTCGACCAGCCAGGAAGCCGGCGCCGAGGACGCGCTGCGCCACTACCTCACCGGCGCCATCACGCCATGGGTCGAGCGCCTGGGATTCACCGCCGCGCTGCACCCGAACCCGCTCGATGGCTTCGGCCCCATCCTGACGGCGACGCGCATCGAGGACCCGGCCCTGCCGACCGTGCTGCTGTACGGCCATGGCGACACCGTTCGCGGCCTGCCCGAGCAATGGCGGGCCGGGCTGGACCCCTGGACGCTCACCGAGGAGGGGGACCGCTGGTACGGCCGCGGCACCGCCGACAACAAGGGCCAGCACGCGCTGAACCTCGCCGCACTGGAGGCGGTCATCACGGAGCGCGGCGGCAAGCTCGGCTTCAACGTAAAGCTGGTGCTGGAGACGGCCGAGGAGCGCGGCTCCAAGGGTCTGAAGGATTTTGTCGCCGCCAACGCCGCGATGCTGGCCGCGGATGTGCTGATCGCCTCGGACGGGCCGCGCGTGGAGCCGGGGACGCCCACCATCGCGGTGGGCACGCGCGGCACGTTTCACTTCGACCTGGTGGTGAAGCTGCGCGACGGCGGGGTGCATTCCGGCCATTGGGGTGGCCTCACGCGCGACCCCGCGATCATCCTCGCCCATGCGCTGGCATCGATGATGGACCGCAATGGCCGCGTGCTGGTGCGCGGCATCCTGCCGCCCTCGATGCCCAATTCGGTGCGCGCGGTGCTGGATGGCTGCCCGCTGGGTGGCGGCGGCGATGCCGCGACGATCGACGCCGGCTGGGGCGAGCCGGGCCTGTCGCCGGCCGAGAAGATCTATGGCTGGAACAGCCTGATCGTGCTCGCGATGCTGAGTGGCCGGCCGGAAAACCCGGTCAATGCCGTGGCCCCCGATGCCCGCGCGCATTGCCAGATACGCTACACCGTCGATTCCGACCCGGCGCAGTTCGATGACGCGATCCGTGCCCATCTTCTCGCCGCGGGCTTCCCCGAGGTGGCGGTCGAAGCATCCTTCATCCGCATGCCGGCGAGCCGGACCGATGTGGACCACCCCTGGGTCCGCTGGGCGCAGCGGAGCATCGCGCAGACGCTGGGCAAGCGCGTGCAGATCATCCCCAATTCGTCGGGCGGGCTGCCGGGCGATGTGTTTGTGGATCATCTCGGCGTGCCGCTGGTCTGGGTGCCGCACAGCTACAATGGCTGCAAGCAGCACGGCCCCGATGAGCATCTGCTGATCGCCCCCGCGCGCGAGGGGCTGCTGGGCTTCGCGGGCATGTGGTGGGATCTGGGCGAGGCGGGCACGCCCCAGCGGGGCTGATCGGCGCGGGTTACCGTTCTTCACCCGCTGCGCAATGCCGCTGTTACAGGCGCGGCGCATGGTCTTCCCATACCAAGCAACAGGGAATTGACCATGCGCAAGACTGCAACCATCGGCCTTCTGGCCGGAATCATCGGCCTCGGCGTCGCGGGTGCGGCACTGGCCCAGCAACACTCGGGCGGCCATCACGGCCCCCGCGGCGAGGGTGGCTTCGCCGCCGGCGAGGCCTTCGCCCGGGCGGACGCCAACAATGACGGCCGCGTCACGCTCGATGAAGGGCGCACCTGGCTGCAGGCCCGCTTCGCCGAAGCCGATGCCGACCGTGACGGGGGCGTGAGCCTCGACGAGGTGGTGGCCTTCATGCAGGCGCGCCGCCCCGCCGGCCGCCCGGCCCCGAACGAGCAGATGCAGGCCCGCATGCGCGAGGGCATGGCGCGCGGCTTCCGCTTCGTCGATGCGAATGGCGATGGCAAGATCACCATGGCGGAGCTGACGCCGGTGGCCGAGGCGATGTTCCGTGCCGCCGACCGCAACGCCGATGGCGCGCTGACGCGCGAGGAAGCGCGGCCACAGCGTGGCGGCCAGCATGGCCACCGCCACGGCGGCGGCCAGGCACCGGCCGAAGCGGCCCCGCCGGCGCGTTGAGTCTGGTTTGCGCCGGCCCGGCGCGCTGAGCCTGGTTTGCGCCGGCCCGGCGCGCTGAGCTTGATTTGCGCCGGCCCGGCGCTGGCGCCAGCCTGCCCCGCCGCGCCTTGCCGTGCGGCGGGAGCATGGGATGGCCTCAGCCGGGGTCCTTGCCCTCGTTCATGATCGCGTAGAGGCGATCGAGCTCCGCATCGAAGGCGCGCCACAGCGGCTCGCCTTCCTCGGGCGGAAGCATCTTATAGCCGTTGCGGAAACTGTTGTCGGCGTGCACGGCCTGGAGAAGGTCGGCCCAGGGCATGCTCTCCGCGCCGCGCACCAGCGCGAGCAGCCGGTGCAGGCGCGCGCGCACCATCTCCAGCACTTCGGGTGTCGCCGCGGGTGGCGGCGCCGGGGCGGCGGCGAAAAGGTCGGGCTGGGCGGCGGACATGGAAGCTGGGTAGCATCCCACCCCGAGTCGGGGGTAGTCGTGAACGGATGATGTGGCGCCGCGAGAGGTTGCCGGAACTGGTGCGCGCCATGGCGGGGCGGCCACGCCATGAGGCGCTGCGCGGCCCCGAGAGCATGGGGCTGATGAATGCGTGACGGGAAGACGAGATAGTGAACGCAGCACGCGACACTTTGCACTACCAAATTCTTGGGCAGCTTCTCGACACAGTCCCCGTCGAAATTTTTAGTGGCGGCGGGAGACCAATCGAGACGCAACGATGGTTGGGCCAAGCGGCAGCTGTTATTGAAGAGGTGGGAAGTATCACTGATGCTTCCGCTTTTGCTGTGGCCCTTTCGCTGCTTAGCGGCACCACAGCCTATCGAAATGCAAATCACATGGTCGCTTTATTAAGCAAGGCGTTGGCGCAATTAGAAATGCGACTGCCCGCCGGTGCCGGCGGGACGTTTATACCCGCGGCATCGCCATTCGAAGCTCTGAACGCGGTTAAAATCGCCGTTGAAAAGGCGGAGAAAGACATCCTTTTCGTTGACCCGTATGCAGACATGAAGCTGCTCACGGATTTCGCACTCGCAGTCCCGGTTGGGGTAACGATCAGGATTCTGGCTGACAGTGATCCTCGTCGCCTCCAGGCTTCGCTGCGCGCTGCTTCGCACCGCTGGATTGACCAATATCGCTCGGCACGCCCTCTGGAGGTCCGCTTGACGCCAGCGAAAGCCCTGCACGACCGCCTTATCCTCGTCGATCACACGCACGCCTGGCAGGCCGGGCAGTCGTTCAAGGACCTAGCGCAAAAATCGCCATCGAGCGTCTCGCGCCTCCCGGCTGACGTCGCAGCCATGAAGCTGGAGACCTACGCGGACTTTTGGGAGAGTGCCACGCAGCAGAGTTAGTGCTGCGGGTCAGGCCACCCACGCGCGGCAGTTACGCAGGACGGCATTCCCCGGCGGCGCGCATCCGGGCCGAGGTGCGGGGGGCCACGGTCGAGGGCAGCCATCCCTCTCGCTGCACCGGCCGCCCCCTGCCCCCCCTCTTCCTGGGGCTTGGGGCTTGGCATGGTCCGCGGAGGCAGAGATCGGCGGAAGGCCCGTCCAGTGACGGCGGCCTGGAAACCCCATGGAACCCCGGCGAGAGCGCGGGTGCAGATGAGAGGGTATAAGCCATTGATTTCATGGTGGGTGCGACAGGGATTGAACCTGTGACCCTTGCCGTGTGAAGGCAATGCTCTACCGCTGAGCTACGCACCCGCCGGGGCGCTTCGGATAGGGCGCGCTCCCGGGAGTGTCAAGCATACCAGGGCTGGCCGACCGGTCGCGGCAGCCCACATGACGTAAGATGCGTCTCATTCCCCTGCTGTTGGTGCTGCTGACCTTCCCCGCGCGCGCCGCGCCGGTCGATGTCACCTACGCGCTCTCCGCGTTGGGCATGACCGTGCTCGAAATCACGGCCAGGCTCGATGTGTCGGATCGCGGATGGCGGATGGAAGCGCGGTCGCAGACCACGGGTGCTGCGGCCGTCTTCGTGCGCGGCGCAAATACCGCGCTGAGCGAGGGGGTGTGGCGGGGCGCGGAGGTGGTGCCGCAACGCTACCGCGCCGATGGCATGTGGCGGGGCGAGCAGCGCCGCACGCACCTTGATTTCGAGGCAACCCGGCCCGTGGTGCGCAGCCTGCTGCCGCTCATCGAGCCGGAGCGGGAGCCGGTGCCGGAGACGCTTCTCGCCGGCAGCACGGACACGCTGTCTGCCCTGGTGTGGATGGCCCGCAATGCGGGGATGGAAGGCCGCTGCGACGGGCGCCGCGTGACCTATGATGGCCGCCGCTTGCAGGAATGGACCATGCGCACCGAGGGACGGCAGGAGATTGTCGCCATCGGCGGCGGCTATCGCGCGCCGGCGCTGCGCTGCGCCATCACCACCCAGATGATCGCCGGCTTCCGCCGCGACGAACCGCGCGAGACAACCGGGCGGCTGGCCCGCGGCACGGTCTGGCTCGGCATTGTCAGCCCGCATTTGCCGCCCATCCCGGTGCGGCTGGACATGGAGACGCGGATGTTCGGCACGGTGCGCGTGGACCTCACGCGCGTCACAAGCCCGCCGTGATGCGGAGGGTGGCGGCGATGGCGGGCACCGATGCCGCCGTGCCAGCCACCGGCGCACCATCGGCCATGGCGTGCGGGCCATAGCCCCAGCCGGCGAAGATCACCGGCATCCCCGCCGCACGGGCCGAGACGACGTCATTGGCGTGGTCGCCCAGCATCACCGCCCGCGATGCATCGCCGCCGAGCAGCGCGAGCGTCGCGTGCAGGTGCCCTGGGTCGGGCTTGCGCACCTCGAAGCTGTCGCCGCCGCCAAGCCCGTCGATCAGGGGCGCGAGGCCCAGCCGGTCCAGCACCGCACGGGCCGCGGCCTCAGGCTTGTTGGTGCAGACCGCGAGCCGCCAGCCCTGCGCACGCAACGCCACCAGCATCTCCGGCACGCCGGGAAAGGCGCGCGTGCGCTCGGCCGAGTGCTGCGTGTAGTCGGCGAGGAAATCCTCCACGGCGCCGGCCGGCACGGCGATGGCGCGTGCGGCAAAGCCGCGCTGGACCAGCGCCGCCACGCCATCGCCCACGAAGCCCGCGACGGCGGCCTGATCCAGCGGCGCCTGGCCATGCTTGGCGAGCAGCCGGTTCAGCGCGTCGGCGAGATCCGGCACGCTGTCCACCAGGGTGCCGTCGAGGTCGAGCAGCATGGTCGGATGCATCGTAGCGTTCACCTATCGTTGACCTGTCTTGCGGAACAAAGGGCTGGGCCTCACGTCATCGAGGTGTCAGAGGGTTTTCGCATGGCCGGTGAAATCGCTACGATGTCAGTGCCGGGGCCAGCGTCTGGTGAGAGTGCGCCGCGCCCGCTCAGCCTCTACCCTGACCCTGCCTTCGTGTCCCGCTTGATCGCCGGCCTGCCGCCCGACCTCGCGGCGAGCTTTTCCCCACGCCAGCTTTTCGCCATCCAGCAGGCGTTCGGCCCCTGGGATGGACAGGAACGCCGGAAGGGGTGGCACGCCTCGGTGCAGCTGCCCTGGGCGAAGTACGCCTTGTCGTTGCGTTGGGAGCGCCTCTGAGGCGACGCCTGGCCGAACGCGGTCTGATCCGCCTACTCGCCGCGCAACCCCCTGCAATCGAAGGTGACGATCGCGCCGCTTGCCCCGGCGCGGGGTGCCGGGCTACGCCCCGATGATGCACCTTGCCATTCTCCTCGCCGCCAGCAGCACGACCGAGAATGCGCCCCCTCACTCCCTTGCCATCCCCCGTCCCCGGCAATCCTCGAAACCCAGCCGCGGCACCAAGTCGCAAAAATAAAAGAATGGGGGTCCGGGGGAAATTCATTTCCTCCGTCCTTTCTCTGTCGGAGGCTCGCTCATGTGTGGCATCGTCGGCGTCATCGGCCAGGAAAACGCAGCCCCACGCCTGCTCGAAGCGCTGCGCCGCCTTGAATACCGCGGCTATGACAGTGCGGGGATCGCGACACTCGTGGATGGCCGCATCCAGCGCCGCCGCGCCGAGGGCAAGCTGCACAACCTGGCCGCCGTGCTGGAGCGTGATCCGCTGGGCGGGATGACCGGCATTGGCCATACGCGCTGGGCCACGCACGGAGCGCCCACGGAGCGCAACGCGCACCCGCACGGCACCGCGCGTGTTTCGGTCGTGCACAATGGCATCATCGAGAACCATGCCGAGCTGCGCGATGCGCTGGAGGCCAAGGGCCAGGTCTTCACCACGGATACGGATACGGAAACCTTCGCGCGTCTGCTGGACCAGTTGCTGGCCGAAGGTGCCACGCCCGCGCAGGCGGTCGCCGCCGCGCTGAAGCAGGTGCATGGCGCCTTTGCGCTCGCGATGATCTTCGCCGGGCATCCGCGCCTGCTGATCGCGGCCCGCCAGGGTGCGCCGCTGGCCGTGGGCTTCGGCGAGGGCGAAATGTTCGTGGGCTCGGACGCGCTCGCGCTCGCCCCGCTGACGCGGCGCATCGCCTACCTCGAGGAGGGCGACTGGGCCATCATCACCGATGCGGGGGCACGCTTCTTCGATGCGCAGGATCGCGCGGTCGAACGGGCGGAGCGCCTGACGGCTTTCTCGGGGGCGGCGACCGGAAAGGGCAATTACCGCCACTTCATGGAGAAGGAGCTGCACGAGCACCCGGTGGTGATCGGGGAGACGCTGCGGCAATACATCGACGGCACCACGCGCCGGGTTGCGCTGCCGCCATTGCCCTTCGACCCGGTCACCGTGCCGAAGCTGACCATCACAGCCTGCGGTTCGGCCTTCCTCGCGGGGCTGGTGGGCCGCTACTGGATCGAGGCGCTGGCGCGCATCCCGACCGACGCGGACACCGCCTCCGAGCTGCGCTATCGCGACCCGCCGCTCCCCCCTGGCGGTGCCGCGCTGCTGGTTAGCCAGTCCGGCGAGACGGCGGATACCATGGCCGCACTCCGGCTGCTCAAGGGGGCGGGGCAGTCGATCCTCTCCGTCGTCAATGTCGATGAGAGCAGCATGGCGCGGGAGAGCGACCGCACGCTGCTGACGGTGGCGGGGCCGGAGATCGGGGTCGCCTCTACCAAGGCCTTCACGGCCCAGCTTTGCGTGCTTGCCTGCCTCGCCATCGGCATGGCGCGGGCGCGGGGGACGATCGACGCGGCGCGGGAAGCGGCGCTGATCGCGGCGTTGCTGGAACTGCCTTCGGATGCCGCCGCGCTGCTCGATGACAACGCCACCATCCAGGCGCTGGCGGTGGAAGTTGCGCAGGCGCGGGACGTGCTGTTCCTTGGCCGCGGCAACCTCTACCCGATCGCTATGGAGGGCGCGCTGAAGCTGAAGGAAATCAGCTATATTCATGCCGAGGGCTACGCCGCCGGCGAGATGAAGCACGGCCCTATCGCGCTGATCGACCCCGCCGTGCCGGTGATCGCCCTTTGCCCATCGGGGCCCCTGTTCGAGAAGACGGCATCCAATCTGCAGGAAGCCGCCGCGCGTGGTGGTCGCATCATGGCCTTTACCGATGCGGAGGGCGCGCCCGCGCTGCGGCGCTTCGCCCAGCATGTGATCGTGCTGCCGACGGTGGATCCCTTCGTCGCCCCCATCCTGCACGCGATCCCGGTGCAGCTGCTCGCCTATCATGTGGCGGTGCTGCGGGGGACGGATGTGGACCAGCCGCGCAACCTCGCCAAAAGCGTTACGGTCGAATAGCTCGGGCGCGATGTGCACGCTGGTCCTGCTGCGCCGCCCTCATCATGCGTGGCCGCTGCTGCTCGCCACCAATCGCGATGAGCGGCTGGATCGCGCATGGGAAGCGCCGGGCGAATTCTGGCCCGGCATCACCGGCGGGCGGGATGGCAGCGGGGGTGGCACCTGGCTCGCGCTGTCGCGGCAGGGGGTGGTGGCGGGCGTGCTGAA
>JBKJNV010000054.1:0-2644 GCA_046593435.1 Roseomonas sp. | reverse complement strand
GAAGCCCAGCGCGTCGATGGCCTCGAACACGAAGGGCCAGTTGACCTCGCCCGTCCCCGGCTCGTTGCGGCCCGGATTGTCGGCGACCTGCATGTGGGCGATGAGCGGCAGGTGCTTTTCGACCCGCTTGACGATGTCGCCTTCGGTGATCTGGCAGTGATAGAGGTCGAACTGCATGCCCAGCTTTTCCGGCCCGACGGCCGCGATGATGGCGGCGGCCTGGTCGGTGGTGTTGAGGAAGAAGCCGGGGATGTCGCGATGGTTGATCGGCTCGATCACCGGCTTTACGCCGATCTTGGCGCATTCCTCCGCCGCCCAGGCGAGATTGGCGCCGTAGGTCGCGGTCAGCGTGTCATGCGCAACACCTTCGGGGATGAGGCCGGCCATTACATGCAGGCGCGGGCATTCGAGGGCGGCGGCATAGTCGAGTGCCAGTCGGATGCCGTCGCGGAACTCGCCCTGGCGGCCGGGCAGGGCGGCCATGCCGCGCTCGCCCTTGGTCCAGTCGCCGGGCGGGGCATTGAACAGCACCTGCGCGAGGCCGTTATCCTTCAGCCGCCCGGCGATCTCGGCTGCCGGGTGCTCATAGGGGAACAGGAATTCCACGGCTTCGAAGCCCGCCTTCCGCGCCGCCGCAAAGCGGTCCAGGAATGGGATCTCGCCGAACATCATCGACAGGTTCGCGGCAAAACGTGGCATGGCGGTTCCCTCTTGGATGCGAACGCTAGGCGGGCTGCGCGCGGCGCGCCAGGGGCGACGCTTCGGGCATTGGCGGCCAGGCGCAAGCCTGCCATGAGGGTAGCGATGCCGCCCCAGCGGCGCGCGAGGTTGAAAATCGATGGACGTTGAACGTTTGAAACCGGCACGGCTGATCGCCTTTGGCGCGCTCGCGGCGCTGGGCGTGGCCTGCTTCCTGGTCCTCAAGCCCTTCATCTCGGCGCTGCTCTGGGCGGCGATCCTCGCCTACACGACATGGCCCGTCTTCCGTCTGCTGCGCGAGCGCCTGCGCCTGTCAGCGGGGGTGGCGGCGCTCGTCATGGTCACTGCCGAATTCCTGCTGATCGGGCTGCCGCTGGTTCTCGCGGCACCCACCCAGCGCGAGGATATCGAGGGGCTGCGCGGCGCGATCGAGCGCCTGTTCACCCAGGGCATCCCCAATTTCGGCGTCTGGGCGAGCAACCTGCCATATGTCGGGCAGACCATCGCCGACCTGATCGGCCGTGTGGACCTGGACCTCACCGGCATTTTCGACCTGGTGAAACCTTATGCCGGCAATATGGCGCAGCTGGTGCTTGGGCTGCTGCTGTCGGTGCTTTCGGGCCTGGCCGAGCTGCTGGTGGCGATCCTGCTCGCTTTCTTCTTCTATCGGGACGGCCCCGCGATGGCTGAACGGGTGGAGGCGCTGGTCGTGCGCATCGGCGGCGCGGACGCGGTCCGCCACATCACGCTGGTCGGCAACGTGACGAAGGGCGTGGTGTGGGGGCTGCTCGGCACGGCTGTTGCGCAGGGCATCATGACGGGGCTGGGCCTGTGGATCGCGGGCGTACCGCAGCCGGTGCTGTTCGGCATCGTCGCGGGTGCCATTTCCATCCTGCCGGTGGGTGCTCCGGTGGTGTGGATCCCGGCCGCAATCTGGCTGTTCGCGAAAGGGTCGACGGGGTGGGGCATCTTCATGGTGATCTATGGCGCGCTCGGCATTTCCTCGATCGACAACATCATCCGGCCGATGATGATCAGCCGCGGCGCCGACCTGCCCTTGCTGCTGACACTCCTTGGCGCGCTGGGCGGCGTTTTCGCTTTCGGCTTCCTGGGCCTGTTCCTCGGCCCGGTCGTGCTGGCCGTGGGCTATGTGCTGGTCCTGGAATTCGCCACCGGGCGAAAGCGGGCGCCCGCGGATTGAGGCCTTCCCCGCGCCGGCCACGCTGCGCTAAGGGTTGTGGAGGTTGCGCGAAGCTGTAACGGGGGTTCTCATGCGGCATTGGATGGTGGCGGCCGTGCTGGCCGCTTTGCTCGGCGGCCATGTGGCCGAGGCGCGCACCGTGCGCTGGGCCGCCTCGGGCGATCCCAACACGCTCGACCCGCACAGCCAGAATGTCGGCACCGTCACGATGGTGCTGCAACAGATCTACGACACGCTCATCACCCGCACCGAGACGCTGGGCTTGGCACCCGGTCTCGCGCTCACCTGGGAACAGGTGGAGCCGAACCGCTGGCGGATGACGCTGCGCCAGGGCGTACGCTTCCATGAGGGCGAGGCCTTCACCGCCGATGACGTGGTCTTCTCCCTGACCCGTGCCCTCGCGCCCACCTCCAATTTCGGCATCTTCGTCGACACCATCGAGAGCGTGCGCGAAGCCGGGCCCATGGCGGTCGACATCATCACCAAGGCGCCCGATCCGATCCTGCCGAACAAGATCGCCTCGGTCTTCATCATGTCGCGCAGCTGGTCTGAGCGGAACAACGCCCCACGCCCGCAGAACACGCGTGCTCGAGAGGAGATGTTCACCGTCCGCAACACCAACGGCACCGGCGCCTTCCGCCTGGCCGCGCGGGAGCCGGATGTGCGTACCGTGATGGCGCGCAACGATGCCTGGTGGGGCTGGCGGGAAGCGTCGAGTGCCAATGCCAACGTCACCGAGATCGT
>JBKJNV010000559.1:0-3994 GCA_046593435.1 Roseomonas sp. | reverse complement strand
ATCACCCGCCATTCCGCTTCCGTGAGGGTCTTCACGCCGAGTTCCGCCGCTTTCGCGGCCTTGGAACCGGCATCTTCGCCGATGACCACGTAGTCGGTTTTCTTTGACACGCTCTTGGTCACTTTCGCACCCAGGCGTTCGGCGATGGCTTCGGCTTCGTCGCGGGTCATGGTTGTGAGCGTGCCGGTGAAGACCAGGGTCTTGTTGGCGAAGGCGGTGTTCGTGGCGGCGGTGGCGTCCGCGGGTTGCACTTCGGCGGCGAGGTCGTCGAGCGCTTCGAGGTTGCGCGCTTCGGCTGCGAATTCCACCAGCTCCTGCGCAATGGCGGGCCCGATGCCCTGGATGGCGCCCAGCTCCTCGCGCGCTTCGGAGCCGATGATGCGCGCTTCGACCATGCGCGCGCGCCAATGTGCGAAGCTGCCATAGTGCCGAGCGAGCAGCTTCGCGTTCTGCGCGCCGATGCGGCGGATGCCGAGCGCAAACAGGAAGCGCTCAAGGGCCACGCCGCGACGTGCCTCGATGGCATCGAGCAGTTTTGTGATCTTGCGCGCGCCCCATCCTTCCCAGGTGGCGAGCGTCGCGCGATGGCTGTTCAGGCGAAAGATGTCAGCGGGTGTGGCAACCAACTTCGCCGCGTGCAGCGCGATGATGTTCTCCGCCCCCAGCCCCTCGATATCCATCGCGTTGCGTGAGGCGAAGTGGATCAGCCTCTCCTGCTGTTGGGCTTCGCAGATGAGGCCGCCGGTGCAGCGGCGGATGACCTCGCCCTCGGGGCGGATGGCGTGGCTGTCGCAGACCGGGCAGCGGTCGGGGAAGATGTAGCGCTCGCGTGCCTGGTGCGCCGCATCATCGATGACGCCGGTGATTTGCGGGATGACGTCCCCCGCGCGTTGCAGGATCACGGTGTCGCCGATGCGGATATCCTTCCGCGCGATCTCATCCTCATTGTGCAGCGTCGCGTGCCGCACCACGACGCCGCCGACCGCGACCGGTTCCATGATGGCGCGCGGTGTCAGCGCACCGGTGCGGCCGACCTGGATTTCGATATCTCGCAGCACCGTGCGCGCCTGCTCGGCGGGGAATTTCCACGCCGTCGCCCAGCGTGGCGCGCGGCCCACGAAGCCCAGCCGCTGCTGCCAGGCAAGGTCATCGAGCTTGTAGACGACGCCGTCGATCTCGTAGTCGAGTGTCGGGCGCGCAGTGCCGACCTCAGCCTGAAAGGCAGCGGCTTCGTTTTCATTGCCGAGCAGGCACGACAGCGGGTTGACCGCGAACCCCCAGGCGCGGAGCTGGTTGAGGAAATCCGCATGGGTGCTGGCCGGGACTTCGCTCGCCTCGCCCATCGCGTAGGCGAAGAGCCGCAACGCGCGACCTGCTGTGATGCGCGCATCCTTCTGCCGCAGCGAACCCGCGGCCGCGTTGCGCGGATTGACCGGCACCACGATAGCCTCGCCCAGCTTCTCCCCGGCGCTGCGGCGCGCCTCGCGCGCGGCAAGGCCCGCTTCCTGCTGCGCGCGGAAGGCCAGGAAATCGGCGCGCGTCATATAGACCTCGCCGCGGATTTCGATTCGTGCGGGACAGGGTGCCGAGAGGCGGCGCGGCAGGCTTGCCAAGGTGAGGAGGTTGGCCGTGACGTCCTCGCCCTCGATGCCGTCGCCGCGCGTCGCAGCCCGGATGAACTGCCCATTTTCATAGAGCAGGTTGATGGACAAGCCATCGATCTTGGGCTCGGCCACGAGCGGCAGCGCCTGGTCCATCGGCAGGCCGAGGAAGCGACGGATGCGGGCGGCGAAATCGGCGAATTCCTCAGCGCCAAAGACGTTGTCCAGGCTCAGCATCGGCACGCCGTGGCGTGATTTCGCGAAGCCTTCGGTAGCGGCGGCACCAACGCGCTGCGACGGGCTGTCCGCGCGGATCAGGTCAGGGAATTGCGCCTCGATCGCGCGGTTGCGCCGCACCAGCGCGTCGTATTCGGCATCCGTGATCTCGGGGGCGTCGTCGCGGTGATACAGCGCGTCGTGCCGCGCGATCTCGGCGGCCAGGCGTTCCAACTCGGCGGCGGCCTCGGCTTCGCTCATCGCGCCGCTCATGCGCCGGCCTCATTCGCAAGCGTCTGGAAATGATCCTCCACGCAGGCGAAGGCGAGCACGCGCTCGCCATGGCCGCCCAGGCGCCGGTACAGCGCATGGGCGGCGTGGTTGCCCTCCTGCGCCGTCAGCCACAGGTGCCGCGCCGCCTGCGCACGCCCGGCGGCGGCCAGTGCCGCGAGCAGCGCGCGCGCAACACCCTGCCGGCGATGCGCCGGGTCCACATAGACATCCCCGACATAGAGGCCGCGCTCGGCATGCCCGGTTTCATAGGTCGGATGCGCGGTCGCATAACCGATCAGCGCATGATCGCGCTCTGCCACAACGCAAAAGGTCGCCGGCGCGGCGATGACATCGCGCAGCAAAGCCGCCGCGTCGATCAGCTCCGTCGGGTCGCCCTGCTCTGCGGCCATCGCGCGCACCAGCGCGAGCAGGGCAGGGGCGTCCTCAACCCTGGCAGCACGGCAGATCATGGCGCGGCGAGCAGGCTTTCGGCCGCCGCGCGCGCCGCATCCGTCACGATCTCGCCCGCGAGCATGCGGGCAATCTCCTCGCGCCGCTCGGCTTCGGGCAGCGGGATCACGCGCGTCTCCGCCCGCCCGCCGCGGACCGATTTTGCCACCTGGAAATGCGCGGCCCCGCGCGCGGCCACCTGCGGCGAATGCGTGACCACCAGCACCTGCAACCGCTCCGCCACGCGCGCGAGCCGTTCGCCCACCGCTGCCGCCGTCGCACCGCCAATGCCGGCATCGACCTCGTCGAAAATCAGCGTCGGCACCGGCGACCCACGCGCCAGCACGACCTTCAGCGCCAGCATCAAGCGCGAGAGTTCGCCGCCCGAGGCGATCTTCGCCAGCGGCCCCGGCGTCTGCCCCGGATTGGTCGCAACCAGGAAGGCGATGCGGTCCTGGCCATCCTGCCCCCACTGCGCTTCCTCGCGCGGCGCGATGTCCATCACCAGCCGCGCGCGGTCGAGCTTCAGCGGCGGCAATTCGCGTGCGACGGCGCGTTCGAGCTTCTCCGCACTGGCGCGGCGCGCCGCACTCAGCGCGGCGGCCGCGGTAAGGTAGGCGATGCGTGCGGCTGCTGCGGCGCGGGCGAGTTCCGCCACGCGCCCGGTTCCGGCATCGAGCGACGCCAGCCGGTCCTGCAATGTCGCGAGCAGGCCAGGCAATTCGATGACCGGGATCTGGTGCTTCCGTGCCGCCGCGCGCAACGCGAACAGCCGCTCCTCCACCTGCTCCAGTCGCTTCGGGTCCGGGCCGGCCTCCGCCATCAGGCGCGACAGCGCGGTCTCCGCCTCGGCCATCGCTTCCTGCGCGGCGTTCAGCGCGATCAGGGCCGGCTGGGCTTCCTCATTGGGCGGGGGCAGCCGTTCCAGCGCGCGCGCCGCCTCCCGCAGGGCCCGCGCGGGCGAGGCGCTGCGCCGATCCTTGGGCGTGAGTTCCGCGAGCGCCGAAGCAATCGCCTCCGCGCGGCGCTCGCCCTGCTGCAGGCGCTGGCGGTCGGTGGCGAGCGCCGCCTCCTCGCTCTCCTGCGGGGCGAGTTCGGTCAGTTCCGCGATGGTATGCCGCAGCCATTCCTCATCGCGCTGCGCGGCGGCGATGGCGGCCTCCGCCTCGGCCAGCGCGCGCTCCGTGCCGCGCCATTGCAACCAGGCGGCCGCGGTCGCCGCACGCGTCGGCTCCAGCGCGCCGAAAGCATCGAGCAGGCCGGCATGGGTGGTGGGGTCGGCAAGGCCCACCTGATCGTGCTGGCCCTGCACCTCGATGAGCAGCGCGCCCAGGCGCTTGAGCAGGGCCACGCCCACCGGTTCATCATTCACAAAGGCGCGGGACCGGCCATCGGCCTGCACGACGCGGCGCAGCACGATCTCCTCCTCCGCGGCCATGCCGTGTTCGGCCAGC
>JBKJNV010000360.1:0-7607 GCA_046593435.1 Roseomonas sp. | reverse complement strand
AACCTTGCCCGCGTCGAGCAGGTCCTCGGCGTCCGGCTGACGTCGCGGGGCAACCGCATCGCGATCGCGGGTAGTTCGGAGCGGACCGAGATGGCGGAGGCGGCGCTGATGGCGCTGTGGAAGCGGCTGGAGCGTGGGCAGCCTGTGGGCACCGCCGAGGTCGAGGCCGCGCTGCGCCTGGCCGAGGGTGGCGCCGAACAGGGCGAGCCGCGCCTGCCGCTGCGCGACCTGCCCGCGATCCGCACCCGCAAGGGCGCCATCGCGCCCCGTTCCGCGGCGCAGTCGGGCTATATCGAGATGCTCGAGCGCCATGAGATGACCTTCGGCATCGGGCCGGCGGGGACGGGCAAGACCTATCTCGCGGTGGCCCAGGGCGTGGCGATGCTGCAGGCCGGGCGGGTGGACAAGATCATCCTCTCGCGCCCCGCGGTCGAAGCCGGGGAGCGGCTGGGCTTCCTGCCGGGCGACATGAAGGAAAAGGTCGATCCCTATCTGCGGCCCCTGTACGACGCGCTGCACGACATGTTGCCGGTGGACCAGGTGGCCAAGCGCATCGCCTCGGGCGAGATCGAGATCGCGCCTTTGGCTTTCATGCGCGGCCGGACGCTGGCGCATGCCTACTGCATCCTGGACGAAGCCCAGAACACCACCGGGGCGCAGATAAAAATGTTCCTCACGCGCATGGGGGAGGGCAGCCGGATGGTCATCACCGGCGACCCCACCCAGGTGGACCTGCCGAGCCACACGCCCTCGGGCCTGGTGGAAGCGCTACGTATCCTCGATGGCGTGCCCGGGATCGGCGTTGCGCGCTTTTCGGAAAAGGATGTGGTAAGGCATCCGCTGGTTGCCCGGATTGTCACTGCCTACGGCCGGTCGGATGAGGCTGAGGGCCGCGAGCGGAAGCGCCGGGGGAAGAAGGAGTCTGATGGAGGCGGACAGTAGCCGACCCGGCCAGGGGCGCACGAAGCGCCCGGTGGCTGGGGTCCGGTCGGGGGTCTCGCCCAGCGAGATCACCGTGATGATCGAAGCGCCTGGGTGGCACGCGGCGGTGCCCCGGGTGGCCCGCCTTGCGCGCCGTGCCGCGCAGGCCGCGCTGGCCGAGGCCGGGCGCCGCGGCGCGATGACCGTGGTGCTCGCCGATGACCGCGCGCTCAAGCGCCTGAATGGCGGTTTTCGCGGCAAGTCCAAGCCCACCAATGTGCTGTCCTTCCCTGCCGAACACCCGGCGACGCTGGGTGGTGTTGCGCTGGCCCTGGGCGTGGTGCGGCGAGAGGCACGGGTCGCCGGGCGGCGGGCGCATCTGCACCTCGCGCATCTGGTCGCGCATGGCGCGCTGCACCTGGTGGGACATGACCATATCGAGGCCGGCGATGCGCGCCGGATGGAGCGAGCCGAGGCGCGCGTGATGCGCCGGCTCGGCCTGCCCAACCCGTGGCGGGGGGTGTTGTGATGGTGTGCCCTCAGGTGCGTCGTGCCGAAGGCGCGCCTTTGGCGAAACGCGCCGGCTCCGCCGGCTTGGCTCGCCGCACTAGCGGCGTTCGGCCATTCGGCTTCGCGGCCCGCGCTGCGGGCCGGGGGGCGTTCGGACCATGAGCGCGTCGGACGAAAGCAACCGCAACGGGCTGTTCTGGCGGCTACAAGGGCTGCTGCGAAAGCGCGAGGCGGAAAGCGTGCGCGACCGGGTCGAGGAGCTGATCGACGGTCGCGAGCATGCGCACCGCGAAGGCAGCCTGGCGCCACCCGATACCGGGCTTGATCCGCATGAGCGTGCCCTGCTGCGCAATGTGCTGACGCTGCGCGGCAAGACGGCCTATGACGTGATGGTGCCGCGCGCGGACATCATGGCGATGCAGATCGACCTGACGATGGATCAGGCGGTCGCCTTCATCCAGCATGACGGCCACAGCCGCTACCCGGTCTACCGGGACAACCTTGATGACATACTGGGCATGGTCCACATCAAGGATGTATTCGCCGCGGTCGGGCGCGCAGGCCCGTTCAGCCTGCAGGCCATGCTGCGCCGGCCGCTGCTGGTGGTGCCCACCGTGCCCGTGCTGGACCTGCTGCTGCAGATGCGCCAGGCGCGCGTCCACCTGGCACTCGTGGTCGATGAGTATGGCGGGATCGACGGCCTCATCACCATCGAGGACCTGGTCGAGACCATCACCGGCGACATCGCCGACGAGCATGACGAGATCGCGGCACCGCAGATCATCGAACGCCCCGACGGCACGATTGAGATGGATGCGCGCACGCCCGTCGAGGCCTTCGAGGAGAAGTTCGGCCAGGTGCTGACCGATGAGGAACGCGGTGCGGATATCGACACCGTGGCAGGGCTGGTGACGACGCTCGCGGGGCGCGTGCCGGCGAAGGGGGAGCTGGTCTCCCACCCATCCGGGCTGGAATTCCGCGTGCTGGAGGCGGATGCGCGGCGGGTGCGGCGGGTGCGGGTGAAGCGGCCGGGGATGCAGGCCCAGGCTGCGGAGTAGGCGGCGGCAGTGGCGGCGCGATGAGCGCGCAGTCGCGGAGCGTCAATGTGGCGCCCAGGACCAGCCGCGGATCAGTGCCTTTGCCTGCGCCGGCAGCGCGCGCAGCGTCGCCAAGCTCAGCGTATGTTGCCCATGATGGTCTTCATGCTTTGATCGATCGAATTCAACAGCCCGGTCATGAGTTGCAACAGGTTCGCGCGCCGTGCCATCAAGTCCTGCAGCTCGATCATGTTGATTTCAGCCATTTCCCTCATGGTGTCGTCCGGGCGCCACGTGCCGAGGCCGTAGAGAAGCGTGTAGGCAACGGCGTATTTGCAGGCCGGACCCAAAAACTCGGCCGATGCCGGTACCATGCCGGTCGCGTGCGCCACGGCGCGATCGAAGGCAGCTTGCGTGACGCCTTGGGACGCGGCGCCGGCGGCATGGCTGCGCATGGCGGCGCGTGTGCCCGGGGCAAGGATCAGCATCGCCTGCCGCGTTCCCGCCCATGGGTCCTGCGCGAGCACCGAGACGGAAGTCCGGTTTGCGATAGCGGTCGTTGACTGCCTGACCGCGGGCTGCGCGCCAAAGGACGTCACGCGGGAGGTGGCGAAACCGCGTGGGCTCAGGGTCATGTGCCTGCCTCGGAAAAGGGCCTGTCGCATGGGCTCATGGTTGCGACGGCAGCGAAGATGCGCCGAACCGCGCGAATGGATTAAGCAAAATCGACCGCCAAAGCGGTTTAGACGCAAACGTGATTGCAGGGCTGTTGGCGTGCTTACGGGCACGAAAGCCGGTCTACTCCAGCGTAAGGCGGGATTCGCGGACCACACGGCTGAGCACCGCCGCCTCGCGCGCCACGCGTGCGGCGCGCTCAGCGGCGGTCATGGGCGCCAGCACCTCGACGCCATTCTGCGCCAGGATGGCTTGCGCGCCGGGGTCGCGCATGGCGTTGGCGGCTTCGGTTGCGATGCGTTCGATGATGGGTGACGGCGTCCCCGCCGGCGCCCAGATGGCGTAGGTCACGCCCATTTCAAAGTCGGGCAGCATCGCGGCCTCTGCCACCGTGGGCACGTCGGGCAGGATGGTGGAGCGCGTGGCACCGGTGACCGCGAGCGGGATGACCAGCCCACCGCGCAGAGCGGAGGCGGCGGTGTTGATGCCGGAGAAATTCATCGGGATCGCGCCTGAGATGGTGTCCGCCAAAGCCGGGCCGCCGCCGCGGTAGGGAACGTGGACGATGTCGAGGCCCAGGCGCTGCTTGAACAGCTCGCCGGCGAGGTGACCCGCGGAGGCATTGCCGAAGGAGGCGTAGTTGAAATGGCCCGGCTGCGCGCGGATGCGCGTGATGAGTTCCGCCAGGGTGCGGATGCCCAAGGCCGGGTTCACAATGATGGCGAGTGCCGAATAGCCCAGGATGGAGGCGGGGATGAAGTCACGCTCGGTGTCGTAGGGCAGGCGCGGATAGACCACCGGATTGACCACGTGCGAGGTCACCGAATGGAACATCAGCGTGTAGCCATCGGGGCGGGATTTGGCGACGACCTCGGCGCCGATGACGCCGTTCGAGCCGCCGCGATTCTCCACCACGACAGGACGGCCGAGCGCATGCCCCAGGCGCTCGGAGACGATGCGGCCGACGATGTCGTTGCCGCCACCAGGAGGCCAGGGGATGATCATGCGGATGGGCCGGTCGGGCCAGGTCTCGGCGCGGGCGGTACCCGCGATGAGGGTGGTGGCGAGGAGCGCTCTGCGCTTCATGGTTTTTCTCCCTTGAAGAGCGGGGGAAATGAATTTCCCCCGGACCCCCATTCTTTTATTTTTATCTTGGGTACTGGCGGTGAAGTCGTCGTCCGGTGGCCAATCCGTGCTGGCCGTGCCGCCAGCACCAGGTGTAAAAAATAAAAGAAAGGGGTTCGGGGAAATTCCTTTCCCCGACCTTCTTCACTCCGCCGCCACCTGCCCATACCGCGCCGGCACCTCAAGGTTGAACAACCGCGCCGCATTGTACCCCAGGATATTCCGCCGCCCCGTATCGGTCAGGAAGGGCAGGTCGAAGATCGTGGAGGGCACGTCGAAATCCCAGTGCGGCCAGTCGGACGCATAGAGCAGCTGGGTCTCGGCGTTGATGGCTTCGAAGGTCCCTTCCAGCAGCTTCATGTTCTGCGCCTCCATGGGCTGCGAGGTGTAGAACATCTCGCGCATGTATTCGGAGGGCAGGCGCTTGAGCAGCGGGGCTTCGGAGCGGCGCATCAGGTATTCATGGTCCAGGCGCTGCATCAGGAAGGGCACCCAGGCGAGGCCGCTTTCGATCCAGATGGTCTTGAGCTTCGGGAACCGCTCCGGCAGGCCGTTGATGACCCAGTTCGTCAGGTGCACCAGGTTCGAGAGCACGAAGGACAGCGCGTGCATCGAGATGAAGCGGTTGAGCTGCTTGGTGTACTCATTGTGCCAGTTGTGGTGCGCGTGGAAGCCGATCGGCATGCCCGCTTCTTCCAGCATGGCGTAGGTGCGCATGTACTCGTTGGAGTGGACGGCCTGGTAGCGGGTGGAGGTGACGAGGAAGCCCACCACGCCGGGTGCGCCCATGAAGCGCTTGACCATGGCCTCGGCGGCCTCGGGCACGTTGAAGGGCAGGTACAGCATCGCCTTCATGCGCGGCTCGTGGGGCAACACTTCTTCGACGATCCAGCGATTGTAGGCGGTGGCGAGTTCCACCTCCATTTCCTTCACGGGGTGCATGCCCAGGAACAGCAGCCCGTTGGGGAAGAAGACCTGGTAGTCGAGGCTGAGCGCATCCATCGCGCGGCGCGCGAGGGAGACGGGCTTGGGCAGGCCCTCGGGGGCGGCTTCCTTGAGGCCGGAGCCGTGCGGGATTCGGCCATGCGCGGACTGCCATTGCAGGCCGGGGATGTCATTGAGGAAGGCGCCCTGGCCGGTGCCGCCGCCGAAGGTGAAGGCGGCTTCGCGCGTCGCGTCGTTCTCGATGTATTTCAGCACCTCGGGCCAATTGCCGCTCTCGCCGATATGGCTGTCCACATCGACGATGAAGGTGCGGTCGAAGCCGCGCCGCGTGGCTTGTGCGCGGCCGTGGGCGAGGATGTCGGCCGAGTGAGTGTTCGGCCCGATGATCGGCAGTTCGGGCGGTGGGGTGCGGGCGTCCATGGCGAATGCTTCCTTCACACAATGCCGGTGTCGTCCGCGTCGTAGCGCGGTCGGTCGGCCCACATGGAGAGATCGAACAGGTTGAGGTTCACCGCGCGGAGCAGCTCCGTGACGGTGACGGCGACATCGGTGGGGGTCACGCTCTCGCGCCCCGCGATGGGCAGGAAGTGGCGCTGCTGCTGCTCTACCTTCCACGCGTACAGGCGCAGGCCGGCGGTCAGCATGGCCTGGATGGTGGCGTCGGGCACTGCGTCCGGCGGGCCAGCCATAGCAGCTTCGGCGAAGGCGGCGAGGTCCTCAGCCACGGAGGGTGACGAAGATCTCGCCGTTGCGCACGGCGACGGAGTGGGCGGCGAGGCGGATGCGGTCGAGCCCGGCATGGGCGCCGGTGCGCAGGTCGAATTCATAGCCGTGCCAGGGGCAGACCACGACGAGGGAACCGGCCTTGTAGTGGATGCCGAGCGATTTGCGTTCCCCGTCGAGGCGTTCCTCGACGCCGGGCATGATGCGGCCCTGGCAGACCGGGCCGCCCTGGTGCGGGCATTCATTGCGGTAGGCCTTGAGGCCGCCATCGACGCGGAACACCCCGATCTCGACCCCTTCGGCGACAACGACCTTGCGGCCGCCTTCGGGGATCTCGGTCTCAAGGCCGACAAACACATCCCTCACGCACCATCCTCCGCAACGCCGCGTCTTGGCGCGGGTGGGGCAGCGTGCTTCGGGCCCGCGCCCTTTGCAAGCGGGCGGTGCGGCGGGATTGATGAAAAAGGCCGCCGTCGCAGGGGGCCTGCGGCCGGTCATGGTGGTGCCCGGCATCAGGACCGCAGTGTGGCGGACGCCGCGCCGGGTGCCTCGCGGGGCGATCGCGCCAGGTGCTTTCGAAGGCACTCAGTTGATGATTGACGCAGCCGCCCGGGGCCGTGACATGCTGGACCATGCACAACATCGCGCGCCCCGCATTTGCCGCCCTGGCCGCACTGGCGCTTCTTGCCCAGGCGCCGGCGCCGGAGCCCTTCCGCATCATCAACGGCACCGGGGCGGAGGCGGTGGCGCTGCACGCCGTGCGCAGCGGCCGGCCGGATTGGGGGTCGAACCTGCTCAGCCGTGGGCCGCTGGCCGCCGATGCACGCTTCGCACTGCGCCCGGCGGCGGCGGCGGGCTGCCGCTTCGACCTGCGCCTGGTGCTCGAGGACGGGCGCGAGGCGGTGCTGCGCGAGCAGGATATCTGCGCGAACCGCGAGGTGCGGCTGGCCAGCGCCGTGGCCGTGCTGCCGCGTGCGGATGCGCCGCCCCGGAACCTGCCCGCGACACCACCCGCCGTCGCCGGCGGGGCGCCGCCCTCGGCGCGCGGTGGGCCGCAGCCCGACGCCAACGCCCGCGTCGCCTCGGGCACCGGCTTCGTCGTGGCGCGCGATGTGGTGCTGACCAACCAGCACGTGGTCGAGGGGTGCAACCGCATCCTGGTCCGCACCGCCGATGGCCGGACGCTTGCCGCCACGCCGCCCGCCCGCGTCGATGCCCGGCGCGACCTGGCGCTGCTCAACGTGCCCGGCGACCCGGGCCCGCCGCTCACCTTCCGGGCCAACCCGGTGCGCCGGGGCGAGGGCGTGGTGACCTATGGGTTTCCCCTCTCGGGCCTGCTGTCCTCGGGCCCGACGCTGACCACCGGGGAGGTGAGCGCGCTGGCGGGCATGCAGGACAATCCGGTGCAGTACCAGATCAGCGCCCCGGTGCAGCCGGGCAATTCCGGCGGGCCGCTGCTGGACCGGCAGGGGCATGTGGTGGGTGTCGTCGTCTCCAAGCTCAACGCCCAGCGCGTGGCGGCGCGCACCGGGGACATCCCGCAGAACGTGAATTTCGCGGTCAAGGGCAGCGAGGCGCAGGAGTTCATGCGCCGGGCGGGGCTGACGCCACTGACTGCGGAAAGCCGCGGTGCCGATCTCGGCGCGGCCGAGGTGGGGGAGACCGCCCACC
>JBKJNV010000310.1:0-22193 GCA_046593435.1 Roseomonas sp. | reverse complement strand
AGGCCCACGAAGGTCTCGGCGCCCAGCGGTTGGTCGGGCGTGATGCCGAGCCCCTCCAGCACCCACATGAGTTGCCGGACATGCTGGCCCGCATGCCAGACCGTGCGTTCGAGGAATTCATGCATGGTCTGCTCGCCGTAATAGACATCGGCGCGCTTGGACCAGTCGCAGCGGCGGCCTGGGCCATCGAACCATTCCGCCATGCGCCGGCGCATCTCCTCGCAATAGGCAATGAGCTGCGCGCGCCCGCTGTGCTCGGGCATCGGCACGCGCATGTAGCTGTCGAATGTGAGCGGAATGCCGTCCTCATGCTCCAGGAAGGCGTCGGGGATGTTGGCGATGTGCCAGCCGAGTTCGGCGAAGCTGCGCGGGCGATTGGGCAGCATCCGCGCCAGCGCCTCGTCGGGCATCTGGGCCAGGAAGCGGGCGGCGCCGGCGAGTACGGCGTCGAGGCGCGCGCGCATCACCTCCACCGGCAGCATGCGGACATCGCCATAGGTGATGTCGCATAGCCGCGCGACGTCACGCAACACCTGGCCATTCACCCAAAGCGCCCCGCGCGTCACGATCGGCACCTGCTTCAGGCCGAAGCGTTCCAACTCCGCATAGGCGCTCTCATCCTCCAGCACATTGCGCGACAGGAAGGGCACCCCGTGCTTCTGCAGGAACTCCTTCGTACGCAGGCACGAGGAGCAGCCCGTCATCCAGTAGACGCGGATCGCGTCATCGGTCGTGGCGATGTCTTGCATCTGTGTTTCCTTCCCTCACGCGGCGCGCGGGGGCAACCCGCCAAGGTAGGCTATCACCTCGGCGCGTCCGACCACATCGCCATATTTCGCATCGATGTCGAAGAGGTTGGCATCGTGCGGACCGTCATGGCGGTCCCCCACGCATTCGCGCGGCACGATGACGCGGTAGCCGTGCTGCACCCCGTCCAATGCGCCGGCGCGCACGCAGCCGCTGGTCGAGCAGCCGGCCAGGATCAGCGTGTCCACCCCCAAGGCCGCGAGCATCGGGCCCAAAGGCGTGCCGAAGAAGGGGCTGGGGTATTGCTTCACCAGCACCACTTCCTCGGGCAGGGGCGCCACCTTCGGGTCGATCTGCGCCAGGGGTTCGCCGGCGACCATCTTGCGCAGCGCGGGTACCTTGCGCACAAACCAGCCGCCATCGGCGCCGGAAGGGTGGTACTCCACGCGGGTATGGATCACCGGCACGCCCGCCGCGCGCGCCGCCGCGAGCAGCGGGACGGTATCGGCCACCGCGCGCACCACGCCCTGCGCGAAGAACGGCGAGCCGGGGGTGGTGTAGGCCAGGGTGAAGTCGATGACGACCACCGCCGGGCGCGTGCCGTAGCCCACCTTACCGTCGAAGACGCCGACATAGTTCTGCTCGCGCGTGGCGGCCATGGGGGTTCCTCTCAATCCTCGTTGGGGAAATGGCAGGCAGCGAAATGCGTGGCGCCGCCAGACGGCGCCAGCAGCGGGTCCTGTCGCACGCAGGCGGTTGGCAGGCGCGTGCCCTCGGCCTCCACCGTGTCGCCGCCGCGCGCCGCCACCTCGCGCGCGCGCGGGCAGCGCGGATGGAAGCGGCAACCGGTGGGCAGCGACGCCGCGCTGCCGATCTCGCCGATGGGACGGATGCGCGGCCGCCCGCGCTCCCTCCCGGGATCGGGTCGCAGCACGGCGGCCAGCAAGGACACGGTGTAGGGGTGGCGTGGCGTGGCATAAAGCGTATCGCGCGGCGCCATCTCCACCACTCGCCCAAGATACATCACGGCCACGCGGTCACTCACATGGCGCACCACGCCCAGGTCATGCGCGATGAACAGGAAGGCCACGCCGGAGCGCGCCTGGATCTCCGCCAGCAGGTTCAGGATCTGCGCCTGCACCGAGACATCGAGCGCGCTGACCGGCTCATCGAGGACGACCAGCGAAGGGTCGAGCGCGATGGCGCGCGCGATGCCGATGCGCTGGCGCTGCCCGCCCGAGAATTCATGCGGGTAGCGCGCAGCCATCGCCGGCGAAAGCCCAACCTGCGCGAGCAGCTCTGCCGCCCGGCGCGCCGCTTCCGCACGGCCGATGCCATGCGCCGTCATCGGCTCGGCGATGATCGCGCCGGCCGTCATGCGCGGGTCGAGCGAGCCATAGGGGTCCTGGAACACCATCTGCATGCGCGGCCGCATCGCGCGCAGCGCCCGGGTGGAGGCGCCGGTGACGTCCGCATCCTCGAAGCGCACCTGGCCCGCGCTCGGCTCGATCAGGCGCAGCACCAGGCGGCCGAGCGTGCTCTTGCCGCTGCCGGTCTCGCCCACGAGGCCAAGGGTTTCGCCGCGCGCCAGGGTGAAGGAGATGCCGTCCACAGCGCGCACCTCCGGCCGGGGCGCACCGAGCAGCGTACGGCCACCGCCGAAGGTCTTGCGCAGGTCCTGCACGTCAAGGAGGGCACTCATGCCGCGGCTTCCAGAGCGCCCTGGCGATGGCAGGCAGCGGCGTGCCCCGTGCCGGTCAGCGGTGGGCGCGACGTGTGGCACCCGGCCGCATCGGATGCCGCGAAGCAGCGGGGTGCGAAGGCGCAGCCAGCCGGGCGGCGCGCGGGCTCGGGCGGGCTGCCCGCGATGGGGCTGAGCTGCGTCCCCGGTGGTGCCTCGATGTCGGGAATGCTGCGGAACAGCGCGATGGTGTAGGGGTGGCGGGGTGCGGCGAAGACCTCGGCCACCGTCCCGGTCTCCACCACGCGGCCGGCATACATCACCGCCACGCGGTCTGCCTGGCGTGCCACCACGCCGAGGTCATGCGTGATCAGCACCATCGCCATGCCATCCGCGTCGCGCAGGTCGCCCAGCAGGTCGAGCACCTGTGCCTGCACCGTCACGTCGAGCGCCGTCGTGGGTTCATCGGCGATGAGCACGCGCGGGCCGAGGGCGATGGCCATGGCCGTCAGCACCCGCTGCCGCATGCCGCCGGAGAATTGATGCGGGTAGTCATCCACGCGGCGCGCGGGGTCGGGGATCTGCACGCGCGTCAGCAGTTCCACCGCACGGTCACGCGCTGCATGGCGCGAGATCGGCAGGTGCGCGCGCAGCACCTCGGCGATCTGCGCGCCGACGCGGAAGACGGGGTTGAGGCCGGTCAGCGGGTCCTGGAAGACCATGCCGATGCGCGCCCCGCGCATGCGGCGCAACGCCTCCGGCCGCAGCGAGAGGAGGTCCACGCCCTCCAGCAGCGCCTGGCCGGCGATGACACGGCCAGGCTTGGGCAGCAGGCCCAGCGCGGAGGTGAAGGTGACTGTCTTGCCCGATCCGCTTTCGCCGACCACGGCCAGGGTTTCGCCCGCATGGACGTGCAGCGAGACATCCTCCACCAGGCGGATGGCGGCCTTCTCGCCGGGCACGGCGGCGGTGAGGCCGCGCAGTTCGAAGGCCGCACTCACAGCAGCTTGCCCGTGTTGCGCCGCATCTGCGGGTCAAGCGTGTCGCGCAGCCCATCGCCGAGCAGGTTCAGCACCACGACGGTGAACGCGATGCACAGCCCGGCAGACAGCGAGATCAGCGGGTTGGTGGTGATGGCGGTCTGTCCTTCCGCGATGACATTGCCCCAGGTGGGGGTGGGCGGCTGCACGCCCAGGCCAAGGAAGGACAGGCCGGCCTCCGCCAGGATCGCAGTTGCGGCACTCACGGTCGCCACGACGATGACCGGGGGCAGCGCGTTGGGGATGACGTGGCGCAGCACGATCTTCCACGGCGTGAGGCCGATGGCGCGCGAGGCCTCGATGAACGGCCGCGGCCGTATGGTCAGCACCACCGAGCGCATCACCGCTGCCACGCGCGGCGTATAGGCGATGGCCACCGCAAGGATGATGGAGTCGAGCGTGTTGCCGCGCGCCGCCACCAATGCCAGCGCCAGCAGGAAGGAGGGGAAGGCCAGCAGGATGTCGATCACCGCGACCAGCGCGCGTTCCAGCCAACCGCCCGCATAGCCCGCCACCGCACCGATGAGGGTGCCGGCGGTGAGCGAGATGGCCACCACGAAGAAGCCCACCTGCAGGGACACCTGCGCGCCATGGATGAGGCGTGAGGCCACGCACCGCCCGAACTGGTCCGTGCCGAGCCAATAGGTGGCCGAGGGCGGTGCGAGGTTGTTCATCAGGTCCGTGCGCATGGGCGAATTCGGTGCCAGCCATGGCGCGAAGATCGCGACCAGCACCAGCAGCAGGACACCCACGGCGCCGATCATGAAGCCCGGGTGCCGCGTATAGCGGCGGAGCGTGGCGCGGCGACGCGCGGCGGCCTCGGCGGCGGCATCGATCGCTTCGAGGGTGCTGCTCATCGCTGGCGAAGCCTTGGGTCGATGGTGGCGTAGAGCAGGTCCAGCGCGGTGTTGAGCACCACGACGGCAGCGGCCAGCACCAGCACGCCCGCCTGCACCAGCTGGTAGTCCCGCGCCAGGATCGCTTTGAGGATGGTGGAGCCGAGGCCCGGCCGGCTGAACACCGCCTCCACCAGGATCGCATTGCCGAGCGACCAGGCGAAGGTGACGCCGATGACGGCCAGCACCGGGATGAGCGCGTTGCGCAGGGCGAGCTTCCAGACGATGCGCCGCTCGGGCACCCCCATGGCGCGGGCGACGCGGATATGGTCCTGGCCCAGCACCTCCAGCATGGCCGAGCGTGTCAGCCGGGCGATGTAGGCGGCAACGGAAAGCCCCAGCACCAGCGCGGGCAGCGCAAGGTGATGCAGGCCCTTCCAGAAGCCGGGCTCGCTCGTGGCCCCCAGCGCGGGGAACAGGCCCAGCGCGTGCGAGAAGGTGAGGATGGCCACGATGCCCACCCAGAAGACCGGGAAGGAAATGCCGCCCAGCGCCAGCAGCATCACGCCTACATCCACGGCGCTGCCCTGCCGCACGGCGGCGATGATGCCGAGCGGCATGCCGAATGCGATCGCGATCGCCATGCCGGCGACCGCGAGCGCGGCCGAGGCCGGCACCGAGGACAGGATCTCACCCAGCGCAGGCTCCCCCGTCACGACGGACATGCCGAGATCGCCCTGCACCGCGCGCAGGAGGAACACCCCGTATTGCTGCCACACCGGCAGGTCGAGCCCGAGGCGCGCGCGCAGGGTCGCGAGCGCCTCGGTGGTGGCGAAGTCGCCCAGCATGTACAGCGCGGGGTCGCCGGGGATGGCCCGCATCAGGAAGAAGGCCACCGTGACGATGCCAACCAGGCCCACGGCAAGCCGCCCTGCGCAGCGGGCGACATAGGCGATCATCAGGCGCCGCGCAGCGAGACCGGCGAGACGTTCACCGTGAACAGGCTGTTCTGCACGAAGCCCTGCACGGTCGGCCCATGCGCGATGAACAGGCGGTCGGCATAGAGCGGGATCACGGGCAGGTCCTCCATGGTCTGGCGCAGCAGGCGCGCATAGACCGCCCTGCGTCCCTCGAGGGTGGGCGCGCGCGCGGCCTCGGCCAGAAGGTCATCCGCCCGGTCGTAGCGCGAGGTGTTGAGGCCCGGTGGGTGGCTGCGCGTGTGGTAGAGCGTCACCAGCGGGCTGTCGGGGTCGGGCGGGCCGACCACGGCGGTGATGCAGGACTGCACATTGCCGCTGCTGCGCGCCTGGACATAGGCGCCGCGCTCGAGCACGCGCACCGTGGCCTGGATGCCCACCTGCTGCAGGTCGTCGGCCAGGGCGACGGGGAAGCGGTCGAAGGGGTTCAGGCCCACCGTCGTGATCTCGAAGCGGAAGTTCGAAACGCCGGCCTCGCGCAGCAGGGCGCGGGCGCGGTCGGGGTCGAAGGGATAGCGCGGCACGCCGTCGTCGGAGAATTCCTGGAAGGTGGAGGTCAGCACGCTGGTCGCCTCGAACTTCGTGCCGCGGAAGAAGCCGTCCACCAGCGCCTTGCGGTTCATCGCATGCGCCATGGCGCGGCGCACCCGCACATCGCGCAGCGGCCCGGCCGTGGTGTTCAGCACCAGGTTCACGGCGTTGTTGGCCGGGCGGTCCAGCACGGTGAGGGCGTTCACGCGGCGCAGGCGCTCGATCACGTCGGGGGATTGCAGCGCGTAGAAGACGTCGAGCTCCCGGTTCTCCAGCGCGATGGCGGCGGCCGTCTCGTCGCGCACGATGCGGAAGATCACGTCCGTCAGCGTGGAGGCGCCACCGAAATAGGTGGGGTTCGCGGTGATGCGCACATCGCTGCCGGGGGTCCAGCGGTCGAACACGAAGGGCCCGGTGCCGACCGGGTTCATGTTGTACCGCTCGCCGATCTCGGTGACGGCGCGGCGCGAGACGATCCAGCCCTGGTTGAAGGCGCAGAGCTTGTGCAGGAAGCCGGAATTCGCCTCGTTCAGCACGATGCGGACGGTCATCGGGTCGGGCGCCTGCACCTCCTTCACGCTGGCGAGCTGGCCGCGGTAGAGGCTGCCCGTGGCGGGGTCGAGCACACGCTCGAGCGAGAACTTCACGTCGTCGGAGGTGAAGGCGCCGAAATTCTTGTGCCAGGTGACACCGGGGCGCAGACGGAAGGTCCAGACCGTGCCATCGGCCGAGACCTCATGGCTGGCCGCGAGGTCGGGCACGATGGCGTTGGTCTGCTGGTCGTACTGCATGAGGCCGCTGTAGATGTGGCTCGCGACCGACTGGTTCTCGTTTTGGAAGATCCGCGCCGGATCGAGCTGCGAGATGTCCGAGCCGAAGCGCACACGCAGCGTGCGCGCGCCCTGCGCGAGCACCGGCGTGCCGAACGCCCCACCAAGCCCGAGCCCGAGACCGGCACCGCCGGCCAGAATTGCACGGCGCCCCAGGCCTGCCACCATCCGCGTGTCACTCATCTCTCGGCTCTCCCATTTTGTTGTTGTCCTCGGCGGCCGGATTGGCGGGCCGGAAATCCTTCGGCCAGTCGCGCGGCAGTCGCGCGCCGGCCTGCATCATGGCCGCGGCGAGTTCGGCCGCGCGGGCCGCGAAGCGGGGCGGCGTCACGCCGGCCGCCGCTGGCGCCAGGGGGTGGCGCCCTCGAAGCCCATGCCGAGGCGCAGCAGCGCCGCCTCCCCGCCCGGCGGCGCCATCGCGTGCCAGTGCAGCGGCAGGCCCGCGCGCGAGAAGCCGTTGCACTGCACGAGCGCGGGCAATCCCGCGAGGCTCGCCGGCGTCAGCATCGTCTCGCTCGTATAGGCGGTGGAAGCCGGCTCCTCGCCCAGCAGCGGCGGCAGGTGCAGCACGCCGAAACCCAGCAGCAGGTCATGCTGCGTCCACAGGGCGCGGATCGCCTCGGTGAAGGCGCGGCGGAAGCGCTGTGCCGCCAGGTAGTCAACGGCGCGCACGCCTGCGCCGGCCAGCAGCTTGTCGCGCAGCGCCGCACCCATGCGCTCGGCCCCGTCACGCAATTCGGCTTCGTGGATCGCGGCCGACTCCGCGGCGCCGATGAGACGGGCAGCGTCGAGGCAGGTGGCGGCAGGCCAGGGCAGCGCGGCATCGGTGATGCGCGCGCCGTGGGCGGATAGCACGCGCAACCCCTCCTCCAGCGCGGCCGCCAGCTCGGCATCGGGCGCGGGGAAGCCCGGGCCGGGGTCGCGCAGCACGCCGATGCGCAGCCCGGCCATCCCGGCCTCGCCTGCGCGGCGCAGCGTGGTGCCGTGCAGCGCGTCGAGGATGATCGCCACATCCTCGGCGGTCCAGGCGATCGGGCCCGGGCGATCCATGGAGAAGGTGTTGGGCAGCGCACCATCGAGTGGCAGCCGCCCCGGCGTCATGACAAGGCCGCAGCAGCCCGTCGCGGCGGCCGGGATCCGCACCGATCCGGTGGTGTCGGAGCCGATGGCGAACAGCGCCATCCCGGCCGCGACGGCCACCCCCGCGCCGGTGGAGGAGCCGCCGGTGAAGCGGCGCGGGTCCCACGGGTTGCGGGCGGGCGGGGCGGGCAGGTCGAAATGCTCGGCACCCGTGCCGGTGCCGAATTCCCAGGTGGCGAGCTTGCCCAGCAGCACTGCGCCGGCAGCCCGCAGATCGGCCACCAGCGCCGCATCATGGGTGGCAATGCGGCCTTCGCGCAGCTTCGAATTGGCGGTGGCAGGCTGGCCCGCCACATCGAAGGTGTCCTTCACCGCCCAGGGGATGCCGCCGAGCGGGCCGCGCCGCGGCGCCTCCGCGACCTGTCGCGCCGCCACGGCATCGAGATGGACAAAGGCATGGAGCACGCCGTCCCGCGCGGCGATGCGGGTGAGGCAATCCTCGAGGATCTCCCGCGCGGACAAGGTGCCGGCCTCCAGCGAAGCCAGCGCGCCGGCCAGGGTCGGGATGGCGCTTTGTATGCAATCAGGTTGTATGCAATCGGGCTGGAGGGCGGGCGTCATGCCGCTTCCCGGCCCTCATGGCCGCGGGCCACGGTGTCGAGGAAGACGGCGCGCCCCGCCTGGACATGGGCGTGCATGACGGCCCCCGCCCAGGCCGCGTTGCCGGCCATGATGGCCGCGACCATTTCCTGGTGCTGGTCCATGCTGCGCCGCAGCCCGGCGGTGTCGAAGTTGCGGAAGTTCCGCAGCATCATCGGTGGCACGGCGAGGCTTTGCAGGATGGCGCGGCAGCGCGCCTGGCCGCTCATCTCCCAGACCGCGCGGTGGAAGCGCGCATTGGCCTCCGAGATCGCCTCCAGCGCCGGCAGGTCGCCACCGGGAAGCGCCTGTTTGCTTTGCTCGCAGGCCGCTTTCATCGCGTCGAGACCACGGCGGTCCGCCGCCGTCGCGGCATGCTGCACGGCATGGGTTTCGAGCAGAGCGCGAAGGTCGAAGATTTCCTCGATGTCGGCGATGGACCACTCCGAGGCGAAGGCCCCCTGGTTCGGCACGACACGCAGCCAGCCCTCGGCGTCCAGCCGCCGCAGCGCCTCGCGCACCGGGGTGCGGCTGACGCCGAGCTGGGCGGCCAGATCCTCCTCGCGCAGGTGCGAACCGGGCGCATAGGTGCCATCCGCCAACCGCCGGCGCAGGGTCAGGTAGGCCTGTTCGCGGGCGGTCGCCATGCGTTCTCCGGTCCTGCGGGGGGCTGCTCATGCCCCACCTGCGCGTTCCATCGCTCAAGGCGTTGTATGCAATTGCGCTTGCCATCGCAAGCAGTGTTTGCCCCGAACAAGGCCCTGGAGAAAATCCGATGCCCCGACAATCGCTGATGCCCCGTCTCGCCCGGGGCAAGTGCCTCATCGTGCCAAGCGTGTTCGACCTGATCTCGACCCGCATGCTGAACCAGCACGGCGCCGAGGCGACCTGCATGACCGGCTTCGGCGTGGTCGCCTCCGCACTCGGCCTGCCCGATGCAGGGCTCGCGACCTACACCGAGATGCTGGACCGCACGCGGCGCATCGCCGAATTCTCCCGGGCGCCGGTCATCGCCGACGCCGATACCGGCTATGGCGGGCTGCTCGCCTGCCAGGCCTCCAGGCCCAGGCCGCTCTGCCCCTGCTCTGTGGTCGAAACCCGAGTGAGGCCGATGGCGTAGTGCGGCCGAGTTGCTGTCCGCCCCACAGCCATCACGCGTCCTCCGCGACGTTGCAGCCGAACTCGCGCGCGGCAGCCAGCACGGCGTCGGCAAGGCTGTCGGCGTAGCTGCGGTAGCAGGCGAGTTCGAAGATCGGCTGCGGTCCGGGCAGGCACCACAGATGCAAGGGCAGATAGCCGCCATTGACCAGTGCGGCGGCGCCGGGGGGAAACGCCTCGGGGTCCAGGTCGATCGGGACGAGCTTTGCGAGCGCGTCGCGCACGGCCGGGCCGGAGAGGCGCAGCACCATCCGGCTGCCCGTCATCTCCGTCACGGAGGCCGCATCGCCGAGCGCCTCCGCCAGCCGCGGCGCGAAACCATGGTGCGCGCCGCCGGACAAGCCGTTCTGCATCGCCAGCCATTGCCCGGGACCGGACCAGACCAGCAGCACGTTGCCCGCCCGAACACAGCCCGGCCGCTCAGGGGGGGCGGCCCCCAGCGCGGCCGCGAGCCGTGACGGGTCGGCGCCGCGACGCGCGGCGATGGCGGCCATGACGAGGGTCCTGAGGGGCGTGACGGTCACGCCGGCCGGGCCATCGGCGCGGCCGGAACGTCCGGTGCGCAGCGTCACGGGATTAGCCACGGGCGCGCACGCCCTCGGGGTCCACGAAGACGGGTGGGCAGACCAGGGCCTCGAAGTCGCCGCCGCGGACACTGTCGAAAATCCGCACGTGCTGGCCGATCCGCTCCGCCCCGCGCGCCAACAGGGCGAGCGCGATGCCATGGCCGAGCGTGGCGGAGAAGCAGGCCGAGGTGACATGGCCCTGATCATTCGCCGTGCTGGCCGCATCGCCGGGCATCAGCAGGTGGGAGCCCGCACGGATGCGGTCGGCGGGGTTCACCGGCTTCAGCCCGACCAGCATCGGGCGCGCCGCGTCCACCAGTGCCGGGCGCTGCGCCATGACGCGGCCGATGCAGTCCTTCTTCACGGCGACCATCTTGCCAAGGCCGAGGTCCCGCGCCGTGGTCTGGCCGTTCAGCTCGCCGCCGGCCGGATGCCCCTTCTCGATGCGCAGCACGCCCAGTGCTTCCGTGCCATAGGGGGTGGCGCCGAGATCCACCGCGCGGGCCATGACCGCCTCGCCGAGTTCGGGCAGCACGCCGAGCTCGAAGGCCAGTTCGCCGGAGAAGGAAAGGCGGTAGAGCCGCCCCGGCATGCCACCGACCGAGACCGCGCACCACGCCATGTGCGGCAGCGCCGCGTTGGACAAATCCGGCCCCGCATCCACCAGCCCCGCCACGATGTCGCGCGAGCACGGCCCGGCGATCGAGAGCTGCGCCCAAGCATCGGTGACGGAGAGCAGCGAGACATCGAGATCCGGCCGCAGCACCTGGTGGCAGAACTCCAGATGCTGGAGGACCTTCCCGGCATTGGCGGTGGTGGTGGTGACGAAGAAGCGGTCCTCCGCCAGGCGGGCGACGGTGCCGTCATCCATGACGAAGCCGTCTTCCCGCAGCATCAGCCCGTAGCGGACGCGCCCGACGGCCAGCGTCGAGATCGTATTGGCATAGGCGAGGTCGAGCAGCGCCGCGGCGCCCGGGCCCACCACCTCGATCTTGCCAAGGGTTGAGACATCGCAGATGCCGGACGCGCTGCGCACGGCGGCCACCTCGCGGTTCACGCTGGCCTGCCAATCCGTCTCGCCTGGCTTGGCGTACCACTGGGCGCGCAGCCAGGCCCCGACTTCCACGAAGCTGGCGCCATGCGAAGCGGCCCAGGCATGGGTTGGCGTGCGTCGCGTCGGGCGGAACGCCTTGCCGCGGTGATGCCCGGCGATGGCGCCGATCGCCACCGGGGTCCAGGGCGGGCGGAACATGGTGGTGCCGGTGCCCGGGATGGAGCGGCCCGCCACCTCGGCCAGAATGGCAAGGCCCGTCACATTGGCCGTCTTGCCCTGGTCGGTCGCCATGCCCAGGGTCGTGTAGCGCTTAAGGTGCTCCACGCTGCGGAAGCCCTCGCGGTGTGCCAGCACAATGTCCTGCACGGTGACGTCGTGCTGAAAATCCACGAAGGCCTTGCCGCGCGAGGCCGCAACATGGAACAGCGGGGCGCGCGCATCCTCGCAATCCCGTGCGCGGGGCAGCGGCGGCCCCGCGGCGGAGCCGCATGCACGCTCCGCGGCGGAGCCGAATGCACGCTCGGGCGCGAAGCCGCAATCCCGAGCGGCGGCGGCGCCTTCGCGTGCGCCGCCGGCCAGAGCAGCCGCGGTGCTGAAGTGCCCGGCCGCAGCGCCGGCCACGTTCATGCCGGGCGGCAGCGCGCCCGGGACGAAAGCCAGCAGCGCATCATCCCAGTGCGGCTTGCCGCCAAGATGGCAGGCCAGATGCAGGCTCGGGTTCCAGCCGCCGCCCATGGCGAGCAGGTCGGCGCCCACACCCTCCACGCGGCCACGTGCATCGGCGATCTCCACGGCGGTCAAGCGCAGCCGGCCGCGCGTGCCTGTCACGCTGCCGCCGGTGACGAGCCGCGCACCGGCCTGCTGCGCGAGTCTCGCCTGGGCGGGGGTGACCTCGGGGCGTGCGTCCACCACCGCCTCGATCTGCGCGCCGGCGCGGTGCAGGTCGGCGACCGTCCGCCAGCCATCGTCGCCCGCGGTGAAGACCACCGCGCGCCGGCCCGGCAGGGCGGCGTAGCGGTTGATGTAGCTGCGGACGGCGCCCGCCAGCATCACGCCAGGCCGGTCGTTGCCGCCGAAGACCACCGGGCGTTCCAGCGAACCCGCCGCCAGCACGATGCGGCGTGCCGCGATCTTCCAGTAGCGCTGCCGCGGCAGATGCGCAGGCGGCGTGGGCAGGTGGTCCGCCACCCGCTCCAGCGCCGCGACCAGGCCGCCATCCAGCAGGGCGAAGGCGCTGGTGCGACGCAGGATGCGGACCCTGGGCAGGGAGGAGAGCTCCGCCTCCACGCTTCGCGCCCAGTCGGGGCCGGCGATGCCGTCCACGTCCTCGGCCTCGCAGAGCAGGCGGCCGCCGAGCAATGCATCCTCCTCCAGCAGCACGACGCGGGCGCCGGCCCGGCCGGCGGCCAACGCGGCCATCAGCCCGGCGGGGCCGCCACCCACCACGAGGACGTCGCAGTGCAGGTGCGAGCGTTCGTAATGGTCGGGGTCTGCGCCCTCGGGCGCGCGGCCGAGCCCGGCGGCGCGGCGGATCAGAGGCTCATAGAGCTTCTCCCAGAAGCCGGCCGGCCACATGAAAGTCTTGTAGTAGAAGCCTGCACCCAGAATCGGCGCGAAGAACCCGTTGACCGCGCCGAGGTCGAAGGCGAGCGAGGGAAAGCGGTTCTGGCTCCGCGCCTGGAGCCCGTCGAACAGCTCCGCAGTGGTGGCGCGGGTGTTCGGCTCCCGCCGCGCGCCGCTGCGCAACTCGACAAGCGCGTTGGGCTCCTCCGGCCCCGCAGCCAGGATGCCGCGCGGGCGATGGTACTTGAAGGAACGGCCGACGAGATGGACGCCATTCGCGATCAGCGCGGAGGCGAGCGTATCGCCCGCGAGGCCCGACAGGCGTTTCCCGTCGAAGGTGAAAGCGAGGTTGGCGCCACGCTCCACCAACCCGCCGGCGGGCAGGCGGAAGGGTTGGCTCGCGGCGGGGCGGGAGATGGCAGGCGCGGCGGCGGAGGCGGTGAGCGGCGCGTTCATGCCGCCTGCTCCCGCGCCGGGTTCACGCCAAGCACGGCATGGGTGCGGGTGTCGCGCTCCACCACCAGCCAGGTCCGGCAACCATAGGTGTGATGCCAGAGCTCACGATGCGACCCGGCGGGGTTGTCGCGCAGGTGGACATACGCGTGCCAGGTCTCGGCCGGCGCGTCGGGCGCGGGTCGGGGCAGGCCAGCGGCGCCGAGGATGGTGAACTCGTCATTGCCGCGGGTGCCGCAATGGGGGCAGGGAATTCGCATGGCTGCGGGCTCCTCAATGCAGGTTCGGCTGGGCGCCCGCGCCCTTCTCGTCCACGACAAGGCCCGTCGCGAAGCGGTCCAGGCGGAAGCCGGCATTCAGCGCATGGGGCTGGCCCGTCGCGATGGTGTGCGCGAAGCACCAGCCCGAGGCCGGCGTCGCCTTGAAGCCGCCGTAGCACCAGCCGCAATTGAGAAAGAGGCCCTCGACCGGCGTGCGGTCGATTATGGGAGAGCCGTCCATGGACATGTCCATGATACCGCCCCACTGCCTGAGGTAGCGCAGGCGCGAGAGCGCCGGAAACAACGCCACCGCGCTCTCCATGACATCCTCCACCACCGGCATGCTGCCGCGGCTCGCGTAGCTGTTGTAGCCGTCGATGTCGCCGCCGAAGACCAGCCCCCCCTTGTCGGACTGGCTGACGTAGAAGTGGCCGGCGCCGAAGGTGACGACCGTGTCGATCAGCGGCTTCACGGCCTCGCTGACGAAGGCCTGCAGGACATGGCTCTCGATCGGCAGGCGCAGCCCCGCCATGGCGGCGACGCGGCCCGAATTGCCGGCGGCCGCCAGGCCGACACGCGTCGCGCGGATGACGCCCCGCGTGGTCTCGACGCCGACGACGCGGCCGCCTTCGACGCGGATGCCGGTCACCTCGGTGTTTTGCAGCAGGTCCACGCCGCGGCGGTCCGCCGCTCGGGCATAGCCCCAGGCCACCGCATCATGCCGCACGGTGCCCCCGCGCCGCTGCAGCAGCCCGCCCTTGATGGGAAAGCGCGCATTGTCGAGGTCGAGGCCAGGGACCATGGCGCGCACCTGTTCGCGGTCCAGCAGCTCGGAATCCACGCCGGCCAGGTGCATGGCGTTGCCGCGGCGCGCATAGGCGTCCCGCTGCGCGTCGGAATGGCAGAGGTTCAGCACCCCACGCTGGCTGACCATGGCGTTGTAATTGATGTCCTGCTCCAGCCCTTCCCACAGCTTGAGCGACCATTCGTAGAAGGGCGTATTGGCCGGCAGCAGGTAGTTGGAGCGGATGATGGTGGTGTTCCGCCCGATATTGCCGGAGCCGAGATAGCCTTTCTCCAGCACGGCCACGTTCGTGATCCCGTGCTCCTTCGCCAGGTAGTAGGCGGTGGCAAGGCCGTGGCCGCCCCCGCCGACGATCAGCGTGTCGTATTCGGGCTTCGGCTCGGGATCGCGCCAGACCGGCGTCCAGAGCTTGTTCCCCGCGAGCGCATTGCGCAGCAGGCTGAGAACGGAATAGTGCATGGCGTCCCGCGCGAAGGGGTGTTGACGAACCCAATCCTCGCAGACACACCGGCTTAGCCATGACCTCCAGCGACAGCAACTTGCCGCAGAGCGACGAGCGCTCCGGTCCCCCCGACCCGCGCGGGGCAGAAGCGCGTGCCGCCCTGCCGGTGCGGGAGCGTGGCACGGCCGGCCCGCGGCGCATTGGCTTCCTGCTCATCCCCGGCTTCGCGCTGATGGCCTATGGCTGCGCCATGGAGCCTTACCGGGCAGCGAACGACCTGACGGGCCGGGAGCTCTACCGCTGGTGCCATGCCTCGCCCGACGGCCGGCCCGTCCTCGCCTCAAACGGCGTCGCCATCCTGCCCGACCAGGGGATCGAGCGGCCGATGGAGGTGGACGATCTGTTCGTCTGCGCCGGCGGCAACCCGGCGCGCTTCGACAATCCGGCGACGCTGGCCTGGCTGCGCGCCCAGGCGGCGCGCGGGGTGCGGATCGGCGGCATATCGGGCGGGCCCTTCATTCTGGCGCGGGCCGGGTTGCTGTCCGGCCATCGCTGCACGGCGCATTGGGAGTACGTCCCGGCCATGGCCGAGCATTTCCCGGAGCTGGACCTGACCCGCACGATCTACGAGATCAGCCGCGACCGCTGCACGAGTTCTGGCGGCACTGCCGCGCTCGACATGATGCTGGCGCTGATCTCTGCGGAATACGGGCGCCCGCTTGCCCATGCCGTCTCCGAATGGTTCCTCCATACCCGCATGCGGGAGGGCGGCGAAAGCCAGCGGATGAGCCTGCGCGAGCGCTACGAGGTCGGCCATCCAACCCTGCTCCGTGTGCTCGAGCGCATGGAGCTCGCTCTCGAGGAACCGCTGGGGCGGGAGGCGCTGGCCGCAGCAGGCGGAGTTTCCGTCCGCCAGCTCGAGCGGCTGTTCCGCGGCCATCTCGGCCGGACGATCGGGGAGCACTACCTCGCGCTGCGGCTCGACCGTGCACGGGCGCTGCTGCGGCAGACCAGCCTGCCGGTGATGGAGGTGGCGATGGCCTCGGGCTTCGCCTCGGCAGCCCATTTCTCCCGCGCCTATGGCGCCCGCTTCGGCCTGCCGCCGCGGGCGGAGCGGATGCGCCCTGTCGCGTAAAGGCAAGAAAGCGTCGCTGCTGGGCAAGGCGAGCCAGGGCGCGCCAGCAATGATCGCCTCACGAAGGCGGACGTTGCGCTGCCCTCGGAGAGGAGGTCAAACGCGATGAGCCTTGCAACCACGACCCGGCGCGCCCTGCTTGCGCTGGCCGCTGCCGTCGGACTTGGGGCGGGATGGGCGGCGCCGGTGGCCGCGCAGGCGCCCGCCGCGACGCCGCAGGCTCAGGTCTCGGACACGCTGCAGCGCATCCTGCGCGAAGGCCGGCTGCGCGTCGGCGTGCGCGCGGATTACCGCCCCTGGGGCTTCCGCAATCCAACCGGCGAGTTCGAAGGGATGGAAATCCAGATGGCGCGCGAGGTGGCGCGCGCCCTTGGTGTGCAGCCCGAATTCGTGCCGGTGGTCGCCGCGAACCGCATGCAGTTCCTGGCCCAGGGCCAGATCGACCTGATGATCGCGACGATGTCCGATACGGCGGAGCGCCGCGGCATCGTCGGCATCGTGCATCCCAACTACTATTCTTCCGGCTACAACGTGCTGATGCCCCGCAACGTGCAGGTGCGGGAATGGGAGCAGCTGCGCGGCCGGCAGCTCTGTGCCATCCAGGGCGCCTGGTACAACCGTCCCGCGACCGAGCGCTTCGGCGCCGAGGTCGTGGCCTTCACCGGCATCGCGGAGGTCGAGACGGCGCTGACGCAGCGCCGCTGCCTCGGCTGGATCTACGATGACAACCTGATCGCGGTGATGCTGGCCGATCCCTCCGGCCGTTGGCGGGACTGGCACCAGCCGCTGCCGAGCCAGAGCGATACGCCCTGGGGCCTGGCCGTGCGCCTGGCCGACGTGAACGGGCCCTTCGGCCGCTTCATGTCCGGCATGGTCGCCAACTGGCACCGCAGTGGCCAGCTGCTGACCTGGGAGAAGGATGCCGGCATCGCCGAGAGCCCCTTCCTGCGCCGCATGCATGAGGCGATGCGCGACCACATCCGGCAGCAGTGAAGATTTGGACTGGGGCGGTGGCTGAGGCTGCCGCCCCTGACCAGGCCCATGCCCGTCGGGCCGCCGCATGGAACTGATCGCCGAGTTCTTCCGGAATCTGCGCGCGACCACGGGGCTCAACTTCACGATCTTCTACGACCCCTTCGACGTGGCACGCTTCTGGCGCGCCCTCCTGGTGACTTGTCAGCTTGCGGCGGCTTCCGTCGTCCTTTCCATCGCCATCGGCATCGTGGGTGCCTTCGGGCAGGGCGCGCGGTTCCGGCCCGTCGCCTGGCTTGTGAATGCCTATGTCGCCTTCTTCCGAAACACGCCGCCGCTGGTGCAGATGTATTTCTTCTTCTTTGCCCTCGGCGCCATCACGCCCACCGTGCCGGACGACATCGGCATGGAGGTGCCGCTGGTCTCCAACTTTGCCTGGGCGCTAGTCGCCCTGTCGCTTTTCGCCGGTGCCTTCAACGTGGAGATCTTCCGCAGCGGGATCGAGGCCGTGCCGCGCTCCACGGTGGAGGCGGCGGAGGCGCTCGGGTATTCGCGTCTGGGCGCCTATCGCAGCATCGTCCTGCCGCTGGCGTTTCGCGTCTGCCTTCCATCGCTCAACAACAACCTGGTCAACCTGGTGAAGACGACGACGCTGGCCTACGCGATCGGCGTGCCGGAGATGCTCTATGTCGCCAACCAGATCTGGTCCGACAGCCTGAACGTCACCGAGATGATGAACGTGCTGCTGCTGCTGTATATCGGCCTGGTCAGCTTTCTCGTCTGGGTGATGCACCGGTGGGAGCGCGCGATGCGCATGCCCGGATACGGCACGTGAAATCCATCCCCGACGCCACCGACCTGCCCGTGCTGCTGCCGGCAGCCGAGCGCCTGGCGCGCCGTGCGGCCGAGGAGCGGCGCCTGCTTCTGCCGCGGCTCGATATCGACTGGCGCTGGGCGGTGGCGCTGGCCATCATCGTGCTGCTGGCGGCGGGTGTTGCGCAGGCGCAGTCGGCGCCCGGCCAGGAAAGTGTCTTCGCTGCCATGGCGAAATGGGCGCCACTGGTCGGCAAGGGCTTCCTGCTCAACATCGCCATCAGCCTGGTTGCCATCACCTGCGGCACGGTGCTTGGCCTTTTCCTGGGACTTGCGCAGATCTCGCTGCTGCTGCCGGTGAGGGCGGGCTCGTGGTTCCTGACGCAGTTCTTCCGCAATGCGCCCTGGCTGGTGCTGCTGTTCTACTGCATCTTCATGCTGCCCTACCGCGTCACCATCGCCGGCGAGGTGTTCGAGATCCCGAACTGGCTGCGCGCCACCTTCGGCCTGATCCTGCCCGTCATGGCCAATGTCAGCGAGATCGTGCGTGGCGCCGTGCAGTCCCTGCCGAAAGGGCAGTGGGAAGCGGCCGAGAGCCTGGCCTTCAGCCGCGGCCAGACGCTGAGCAGCGTGATCCTGCCGCAATGCGCCAAGCGCATGCTGCCGCCGTGGATGAACCTCTACGCCATCGTCATCATGTCGACGCCGCTTGCCTCCATCGTCGGTGTGGAGGAGGCGATGACGCTCGCCCGCGGCGCGCTGAACGCGGAGCGCCGAGGAGACCTGCTCATCCCCGTCTATGGCGCGCTGCTGCTTGCCTTCTTCGTCTACTGCTACCCGATCAGCCGGCTCACCCGCTGGCTCGAACACCGCGCCCAGGTCAGGATCTGAACCCCATGGCCCTCATTTCCATCCAGGGCATCCGCAAGCGCTTCGGGGAGACGGAGGTGCTGCGCGACGTCTCCATGGATGTCGAGAAGGGAGAGGCGATCTGCATCATCGGCCCCTCCGGCTCCGGCAAGTCCACGCTGCTCCGCTGCATCAACGCCCTGGTGCCCGTGGATGCCGGGCGCATCAGCGTGGGCGGCCTCGAGGTCACGGACCCCAAGCTCGACAAGATTGCGCTGCGGCGGCGCGTCGGCATGGTGTTCCAGCAATACAACCTCTTCCCACACCGCACAGCACTACAGAACGTCATGATGGCGCCCATCCAGGTGCTGAAGCAGGACCGGCGGGAGGTCGAGGCCCGCGCCCGCGCGCTGCTGCGCAAGGTGCGGCTGGAGGGCAAGGAACAGGCCTATCCCGGCGAGCTCTCCGGCGGGCAACAGCAGCGCGTCGCCATTGCCCGCAGCCTCTGCATGCAGCCCGAGGTGATGCTGTTCGACGAAGTGACGGCAGCCCTCGATCCCGAGACGGTGCAGGAGGTGCTGGTCACCATCCGCGAACTGACAGAGGAAGGCATGACCTGCCTTTTGGTGACACATGAGATGGGCTTTGCGCGGGAGGTAGCAGGTCATGTCTACTTTACCGACCGCGGCGTGATCGTGGAGCACGGCCCTCCGGCCGAGATGTTCTCCGCTCCCCGCGACCGCCGGACGCAGGAGTTCCTCGGCCGCCTGCTGCATCACTGATATCGCCCAAGGCCCTGCCGCTGGAAGTCGGGGCTGGCATGGCGCGTATCGGACCCGGGCGGGTTGCATCCGGCTGCCGGCCGCCGCGGGCGATCCTGGCGCTTGCGACATCCCGCGTCACGATCGCACAGAGGCGCCCCGTCCGCGCAAGAAGACACTGTGCCGTGCCTGCTCTGCGGGGCACCGCGGTTGGGAGCAGGCATTGCCTTGGACTGGACGGCAGAGGCACGTAGGCTGCTGGCCGCGCGGCGCCCGGCCTTCAGCCTGCCGCAGGCGGGCTGAAGGTCAGGAGGGCGTGGGCCGCGTCCCACATCGCCTGGGGCACGGAATGGCCCGAGAACCCGCGCTGGGTGGTCCCACAAGCCTCCCACGCGCTTGTTGGCTTATGGGGCTTACCTGCCGCATCGGCATGGGCGGCTATGGCAGCTGGCCGGACGCCGGCGGGTTGAACGACCAAACCGCCTGGGTGCCGGACGCCTTTGCCCTGCTGAGCGAGGCGGAGGCGGCGATGGATAGCGTTCAGAGGCATTCCAAAGGGAATGACTGATTTCTCGATGAGATTGGCATCCATCGGGCGGCAACGACACCTGATGAAAAAACCACGAGACCCTCACCGCAAGCCGTGCCGCGCTCGCCGACATCCAGCTCGGTAGCCGCAGATTCGCGAAAGGCAAAAGCGTTTCAGTCAGGCTCGCAGCAGCACCAGGTATTCGTGCGGCATCACACCTGGGGCGGTGCGCTCAATCCGAAGATCCGAAAATCCAGCCACCCGAGCCGTATCGGCCCAGCCTTCGTCGTCCCGGATGCGGAGGAAAAAGGACGGACTTTGCCAGGGCAGTTCACCCGGAATTACCACCCAGGAGAGACAAATCAAACCACCATGCGCCGGCGCCGGTACCTGCCGCACGAGCAGCACTGCGCCAGAATCACCAAGCGGACGCTTCATCCGGTCTTGCCAATTGCCCGCGGCGACCGGTCGCGTGTCGAGGTCGCCCTGCACCAGCAGCAGCCCGCCTGTTCGCAGCACTCGGCGACACTCCGCGAGCATCAGCACCTCCTGGGCTGCATCAAGGAAGTAGCCCCAGGAATTCCAAAGGTTCAGTACCAGATCGAAGGCGCCGCTCGTGACCGGCAGGCTGCGCATATCCGCGACAAGAGCCGGCGCGTCAGCCTGCGCCCGACGCACGAAATCTTCCTGCAAATCCATCCCGATGACATTGAACCCGGCCGCCGTCAGTGCGCGAAGATGCCGCCCGTAGCCGCAAGGCAGGTCCAGGACGCGCGGCCGCGTGGTGCCGAAATGTTGCTCGGCTATTTGGCGCACCATCGCCACGTCGCGCGCCGTGCGCATCGCCTCTTCTCCGCTGCCCAGCGGATCAGAAAACATGCCGGCGATGGCTCGATAAGCGTCCCCGAAATACGCCGTGCCGGCGCGCCCCCACCAATCCGGATCGGGCCGCACCATCGACAGAAAGTCGCGTGGCTCGCAGTCCCAAAGACTGCGCGCGCTTTCCAGCGTCACCGGGCGGAAGCTTGCCGCGATCGCGGTGCGCAGCGCTGCCAAAAGAACGGCAGGCTCGGGAGCAGAAAGCGTTGCCATGGACGGAGACGCTAGACCAAGAAACGCGGAGGCGGAACTGAGGTGGTCCCCATCTTTCGGACAGGTGGCTAAGCTCGGTCCTCCTTCGAGAGGGACGGACCCGGATGACGGGCAAGCAGACAAGGTATTCGGCGGAGTTCAAGTCGAAGGCGGCGCTGGATGCGTCAGGCTTCGGCCGACACACGACAGGCCTTCCCCGGCCACGGCCAGGTGCGGCCCGAGCAGCAGGAAATCGACCGTCTTCGGCGAGATGTCGTCAAGCTCAAGGCGGAGCGTGACATTCTAAAAAAGGCTGCGGCGTACTTCGCCAGGGATGCGATATGAAGTTCGCCTTTGTCGCGGCGCATCGTTCAATCTGGCCGGTGGCCAGGCAGTGCTCAGCGCTGGGCGTCTCGCGCTCGGGCTTCCATGCCTGGCTGAACCGGCCGCCAAGCTCCCGTGCTGTGGCCGATGAAAAGATGGCTCCACAGGTGAGGTCGAGCTTCTGAGTTGCTCCGGCAGTCGCGGACCTGGGACCAGGGAGGTGAGATGGCTCAGCATCCGAAGCTGACGATCGTCACTGGTTTGCGGATCTACTTCTGCGATCCACACAGCCTGTGGCAGCGGGGCACCAACGAGAACACCAACGGGCTGTTGCGGCAGTATTTTCAGAAGGGGACCGACCTTTGTGCGCATAGCGCGGAATAGCTCGCGGCCGTGGCGATGGCGCTCAATACGAGGCCACGGAAGACGCTGGGATGGCGAACACCTGCCGAGATGTTTGACCATGCATTGCGATCGGCTCAGCCTGCTGTTGCGATGACCGGTTGAACCCAAGTTGGCAGCCGTGGTCGCTGTGGTGAATGACGCTGCTGGGGCGACGCTAGCCAATGGCAGCCTCCATCGCGTCCAGCACCAGCTCCGTTCGCAAGTGATTGGCCATCGACCAACCGACGATCTTGCGGCTCCAGGCATCCAACACGATGGCAAGATACATGAACCCCGCCGCCGTTGGCACGTAGGTGATGTCCGCCACTCAGAGCTGGTTCGGGCCGCAGGCGGTGAAGTTCCGGTCCACCAGGTCAGGGGCGGGCCGGGCATCGTGGTCGCGTCGGGTGGTTCTAGGGCCGCCATGCCGGTGGCTGGCGCCCACCAGCCCGGCGCCGCGCATCAGCCGCGCAATCCGTTTGCGCCCGTGTCGCTCGCCACGGTGGCGCAGATCGGCATGCACGCGGGGCGCGCCATAGGTCTGGCGCGAGGTGGCATGCACCGTGCGCACGCGGGCAAGCAGCGCCGCGTCGGCCTGCGCATGGGCCGATGGCGGCCGATCCCGCCAAGCGTAGAAGCCCGCCTTGGAGACGCCGAGCACGCGCGCCATGATGGCAATCGGGAAGCTGGCCT
>JBKJNV010000263.1:0-4776 GCA_046593435.1 Roseomonas sp. | reverse complement strand
AGTACGCGCTCGCCATCGATATCGGCGGCACCTTCACCGACATCGTCCTGCATGCGCCGCAGACGGGGCGCTTCTTCGCGCATAAGGAACTCACCACGCCCGAGGCGCCGGCGCGCGGGGTGCTTTCGGGCATTCGCCATCTGCTGGCGCGGGAGGGCGTGGCACCGGCCGCCATCACCCGCGTTGTCCACGCCACCACGCTGCTGACCAATGCGCTGATCGAGCGGCGCGGCGCGGCGACGGGCCTGCTCACCACCGAGGGCTTCCGCGACATCCTCGAGATCGGGCATGAGCGAAAATACGAGATCTACGACCTGTTCATCGTGCTGCCCAAGCCGCTGGTCCGCCGTGCGCTGCGGCTGGAAGCGCGCGAGCGCCTGGCACCCGATGGCAGTGTGGAAACACCGCTGGATGCCGCCTCGGTTCTGGATGCCGCCGACCGTCTGGTGGCGGCGGGCGTCACCTCGCTCGCGATCGGGTTCCTGCATGCCTATGCCAATCCGGTGCATGAGCAGCAGGCGGCGGCGCTGATCGCGGCGCGGCATCCGGGGCTGCATCTGTCGCTGTCGAGCGAGGTCGCGCCGCAGATCCGCGAATATGAACGGCTCTCGACCACGGTCGCCAATGCCTATGTGAAGCCGCTGGCGGTGAGCTACCTCGATGCGCTGGCGCGCGAGATCGTAGCACTCGGCGTCACCGCGCCGCTGTTCCTGATGCTGTCCAATGGCGGGCTGACCCATGTGGAGGAAGCCAAGCGCGTGCCTGTCCGGCTGCTGGAATCGGGCCCGGCGGCGGGGGCGCTGGCGGCGGCCGTGTTCGGCGGGCGCAGCGGGGCGCGCGATTTGCTGGCCTTCGACATGGGCGGCACCACGGCAAAGCTTGCGGTCGTGCGCGATGGCGTGCCCCGCGTCGCACATCGCTTCGAGGCGGCGCGGGAGCGGCGCTTCACGCCCGGTTCCGGCCTGCCGCTGAGCATCTCGGCGGTGGAGCTGATCGAGATCGGCGCGGGGGGTGGCAGCATCGCCGCGCTCGATCCGCTTGGGCTGCTGAAGGTCGGCCCGCGCAGCGCGGGCTCGGACCCGGGGCCGGCCTGCTACGGGCGCGGGGGCCGCGAGCCCACCGTGACCGACGCCAACCTGGCACTGGGCTATCTGCAGGCCGAGGGCTTTGCGGGCGGGACCATGCGGCTCGATGAGGCCGCCTGTGGCGCCGCGCTGGAAGTGCTGGGGATGGCAGCGGGGATGGCGCCGGGGGCCACGGCCTCGGGCGTGCATGCGGTGGTGAATGAGGCCATGGCGGCGGCCGCGCGCGTGCACCTGGCCGAGCATGGCGGCGAGGGCGCGGAGCCTGCGCTGCTGGTCACCGGCGGCGGCGGGCCGCTGCATGGGCCGGAGGTGGCGCGTCGGCTAGGCCTGCGCCGCGTGATCTGCCCGCCGGCGGCGGGCGTGGCCTCGGCGCTGGGGCTGCTGCTGGCACCGGCGCGGGTGGACCGCGTGGCCACGCTGGCCACGACCCTGGATACCCTGCCGCCCGAAGCGCTGGAGGCGCGCTTCGCCGCGCTGGAGGCCGAGGCCCGCGCCATCATCGCCGCGACGCTCGGTGCCGGGGCCGCCATCGCCCTGACGCGCACGGCCGATCTGCGCTTTGCAGGGCAGGGGCATGAGCTCGCCACCGACATGCCCGCCGGCCCCTATGGCGCCGGCAGTATCGCGATCATCCGGGCGGGGTTTGAGGCGGCCTATCGCGCGGTCTTCGCCGGCGTGCCGCCTGTTGCGACGGTGGAGGTGGTGAACATCCGCGTCGCCGCCACAGCCGCAACGGGCGAGGGCCGGCTCGACCCCGAGATCCCTCCGACGGGCACCACGACGCCGCATGCGCACCGCGCCGTGCGCTTTGGCGAGACGGTGCAGAGCGTGCCCGCCTTCCGGCGCGGCGATCTCGGCGCGGGCCAGCGCATCGCTGGCCCCGCCGTGGTGGAGGATGGCATGTCCACCCTGCTGCTGCCGCCTGGTGCCACGGCCGTGCTGGAGGCCTGCGGGAACCTCGTCGTGGACCTCGGCGCGTGAGGGGCGGACAGCCGCGCCCAACCATGGAACGGAGCATGACCATGCATCGCCGACTGCTCCTTGCCGCCCCCTTCCTCGCAGCGCCGGCCTTGGCGCAATCCCGTGCGCCGATCCGCATCCTGGTCGGCTTCGCGCCAGGCGGGGCGGCCGATATCACCATCCGCATCGCCGCCGATGCGATCGCGCGGCGCGGCGGGCCCAGCATCATCCCCGAGACGCGCAGCGGCGCGGTGGGCTTCCTCGCCATGCAGGCGGCCGCGCGCACGGCGCCGGACGGCACCACGCTGGCCACCGCCATCATGGGCAATATGAGTGTCGCACCCGCGGTGCCGGGCTCGCTCATCCCGCTCGACCTCGAGCGCGAGTTGACGCCGGTGTGCAACCTCACCGGCACGCCGATGGCGCTGATCGTGCCCGGCAGCTCCCCCGATCGGACCGTGGCGGAGCTTGTCGCCCGCGCCCGCGCCGCGCCCGGGACCTTCAGCTATGGTAGCACCGGCAATGGCTCCACCAACCAGCTCGCCGCCGAGCATTTCGCCGCCGAGGCAGGGCTGCGGCTGATCCATGTGGCCTATCGCGGCGGCGCGCCCGCGGTGGCGGATGTGGCGGCCGGGCGCATCAACCTGATGTTCGCCAATATCGCGGAGGTGATCGAACTCATTCGCGGCGGGCAGCTGCGCGGGCTCGCCTTGGCCGACACCACGCCCACGCCGCTCGCCCCTGAGATGCCGCTGCTGACGCGCGATTACCCCGCGCTGGACATGAGCAACTGGTTCGGCCTGGTCGGCCCGGCGGGGATGCCGGCGGACCTCGTCACGCAGATCGGGCGGATGTTCACCGAGGCCCTGGCCGACCCCGCGACGCAACCCGCACTCGCCGCGCGCGGCCTGCATCCCATCAACGAGGTCGGCGCCGCATTCGCCGCCCGCATCCGGCGCGACCGCGAGCGCTGGGCCCGCGTCGCGAGCGCGAGCGGCATCCGCGCGGATTGAGGTTTCATGGCACTTTCCCTCGGCATCGATATCGGCGGCACCTTCACCGACATTGTCCTGCATGACCCCGATACGGGGCGCGCGACCATCTTCAAGGAAAGCACCACGCCGGATGATCCCGCCCGCGGCGCGCTGATCGGCACGCGCGAGGTGCTCAAGCGCGCCGGGCGCGCGGCGGGCGAGGTGGGCCGCGTGGTACACGCCACCACGCTGTTCACCAATGCGCTGATCGAGCGCAAGGGCGCGCGCACCGGCCTGGTCACGACCGCAGGCTTCCGGGACGTGCTGGAGATCGGCCGCGAGCGGAAATACGAGCTCTATGACATCTTCCTCACCATGCCCAAGCCGCTGGTGCCGCGCCCCTGGCGGCGCGAGGCGCGCGAACGGCTCGGCCCCGACGGCACGGTGGAGGTGGCACTCGACCTCGATGCCGCGATGGCCGAGGTCGCGGCGCTGGTGGCCGAGGGGGTGGAGAGCCTCGCCATCGTCTTCCTTCATGCCCATGTGAACCCTGCGCATGAACGCGCGCTGGGGGCCGCTGTGGCCGCGCGTTTCCCGGGCCTGTCCGTCTCGCTCTCCTCCGACATCGCGCCCGAGATCCGCGAGTATTCGCGGGCCAGCACCACCACCGCCAACGCCTATGTCCGCCCGCTGGCCGAGCGTTATCTGGCACGCATGGAGCAGGCGCTGCGCGATGAAGGCATCCCTGGCGGCTTCTTCCTGATGCTGTCCAATGGCGGGCTGACCCATGTGGAGGAAGCGCGGCGCGCGCCTGTGCAATTGCTGGAATCCGGCCCCGCGGCGGGTGCGCTGGCCGGCGCGTGGTTCGGCCGCCAGGCCGGGCTGGACCGGGTGCTGGCCTTCGACATGGGGGGCACGACGGCGAAGCTCGCGTTGGTCGATGATGGCGCGCCGCTGGTCGCCTGGGGCTTCGAGGCCGCGCGCGAGAAGCGTTTCCTGCGCGGCAGCGGGCTGCCGATGCAGATCGCCACGGTGGAACTCATCGAGATCGGGGCGGGGGGCGGCAGCATCGCGCGCGCCAGCGGCCTGGGCACGCTCGCCGTCGGACCGGAGAGCGCGGGGGCCGCGCCGGGGCCGGCCTGCTATGGGCGCGGTGGCAGCGACCCCACCGTCACCGATGCGGACCTCGCGCTCGGCCATCTCGATGCCGGCTTCTTCCTGGGCGGCGAGATGCGGATCGACGCGGATCTGTCCCGCGATGCCCTTGCGCGGCTGGCCGGGCGGCTGGGCGTGACGCCAGCCCGCGCGGCGGGCGGCGTGCATGATGTGGTGAACGAGAACATGGCTGGCGCCGCCCGTGTCGCCATCGCTGAGCGCGGGCGCGTGCCGCAGGATTATGCGCTGCTCGCCACCGGCGGCGCGGGGCCGGTGCATGCCTGGTCGGTCGCGCAGCTGCTGGGCATCGGCCGCGTGGCCTGCCCGCCCGGTGCGGGCGCGGGCAGCACCTTCGGCATGCTCATGGCGCCGGCGCGGGTGGACCGGGTGGCGCATCACGCCGCAGCGCTGGCCAGCGCCGATGCCGGAGAAATCCTGGCCATTCTCGCCGCACTCGAGGCCGAGGGCCGGGCCGTGCTCGCCGCGACGGGGGCCGAGATGGGCGCGCTGAGCGCGGGCGCGTGCCGCAGGATTATGCGCTGCTCGCCACCGGCGGCGCGGGGCCGGTGCATGCCTGGTCGGTCGCGCAGCTGCTGGGCATC
>JBKJNV010000661.1:0-6997 GCA_046593435.1 Roseomonas sp. | reverse complement strand
CGACCGATTGGGGCTCGCTGGTGCAGCGCCGCGCCTCGCGCGAGCCGGTGGAGCGGGGCGGGTGGAGCATCATCCACACCACCTCCTCGGGGCAGTCTCTGGCGCTGCCGGTCTTTCACCTGTTCCTGCGCGCGAACGGCACCAACGCCTGGTTCGGCTGGCCGGACGATCCTGAGATCGAGCGGCTGCGCGGCGCCTGGGTGGCCAGCGGCGACGCGGCCGAACGGCTGACCATTGCGCAATCGCTGAACCGGCGTGCGATGGAATTCATGCACTACCTGCCATTGGGCTACTATTGGCAGCCGAGCGCCTGGCGGCGCAATATCACTGGCGTGTTCCGCGCGCCGGCCACCGTGTTCTGGAATATGGGGAAGTCTTGATGCAACGGCGTACACTTCTGGCAACCGGTGCGGCGCTCGCCGCACCGCGGATCGCGTCAGCCCAGGTTGCGGCGCGCACGCTGCGCTTCATCCCCCAATCCAACCTCGCGAGCGTTGACCCGGTGTGGAGCACGGCGGTCATCGTGCGCAACCACGGGTTGATGATCTACGACATGCTGTTCGGGTTGGACGCCGCGCTGCAGCCCAGGCACCAGATGGCGCAGGGCCATGAGGTGTCCACAGACGGTCTCACCTGGACGATCGCGCTGCGCGAGGGCCTGCGCTTCCATGATGGCGCGCCGGTCCGCAGCGCGGATTGCATCGCCTCGATCAATCGCTGGTCGAAGCGGGACGTGCTGGGCCAGCGCCTGGGTAGTCTGCTCGACGAGATGAAGGCGGAGACCGAGACGCGCTTCACCATCCGCCTCAAGCGCCCCTGGGCGGGCCTCGCCTGGGCGCTGGGCAAGCCCTCGGCCAATATGTGCGCGATTATGCCCGAGCGCGTGGCCCAGACCGATCCCTTCACCCAGATCACGGACACGACGGGCTCGGGTCCCTACAGTTTCCGCCGCGACCTTTTCCGCCCCGGTGACATCGCCGTCTATGAGCGATTCGCCGGCTACCGAAGCCGCGAGGAGCCTTCGGATTTCCTCGCCGGCGCGAAGCCGGTGCATTTCGACCGCGTCGAATGGCGCGTCATGCCGGACCCCGCCACTGCCTCGGCCGCGTTGCAGAACAACGAGGCGGATTGGTGGGAAACCCCGCTGCCGGACCTGCTGCCGGTGCTGCGCCGCCACCGCGAGATCGTCATCGATCGCGTCAATGCGTTTGGCAGTCTCGGTGTGCTGCGCTTCAACTTCCTCCAGCCGCCGTTCAACAACCCTGCCGTGCGCCGCGCGCTGCTGCCCGCGATCGACCAGCGCGCCTTCATGGATGCGGCGATCGGCACCGATACGGCGCTGAGCCGGGTGCCGGCTGGCTGCTTCACGCCCGGATCGCCGCTTGCGAATGACGAGGGGCTGTCGGTGCTGACCGGGCCGCGCAGCCTTGACGCCGCGAGGGCGGCGCTGGCGGCTTCTGGCTATCGTGGGGAGCGGGTGGCGATGATGTCCGCCTCGGACCTGCCGGTGCTGCAGAACCTGTCGGAAGTGGCGGCCGACCTGATGCGGCGGATGGGCTTCAACGTCGATTTCCAGGCGATGGACTGGGGCACCCAGATCCAGCGCCGCGCAAGCCGCAACGGCGTGGACCAGGGCGGCTGGTCCGCCTTCTGCACAACGTGGGAGGGCCTTGACGTCTCGGTGCCCGGCAGCCACCAGCCGTTGCGCGGCAACGGGGCGAATGCCTGGTCCGGCTGGCCGGTAAGCCCGCGCCTTGAGGCGCTGCGCGACCAGTGGTTCGAGGCACCCGACATCGCCGCGGAACAGGCCATCGCGCGGCAGATGCAGGCGATCGCATGGGATGAGGTGCCGTTTATCCCGCTGGGGCAGGTGCTTCCGCCCCAGGCGTATCGGCGATCCATCACCGGCGTGGTCAAGGGTGGGCCGGCGCTGTTCTGGGGCGTAAGGCGGGCCTGAAGCAAGCAAAGCGTAGCGTGGCACGATGCATGCAACGTAGGTCGGCACGATGCATGCAACCCAGGTGTTGCATGATGCGTGGCACGATGCATGCACCGCCATGGATGCAAAGCGCTTGAAGCAAGGCGGACGAAACATCGCCGTGCGGCATGGCGCGTCGCCTAATTTTCAGGCAATGTGACGGAAATACGAAGGGGTGGATCGAATGGAACGCAGGACTTTCTTGGCATCGGCGGGCCTTGTGGCCAGCACGGGGCTGCTCTCGTCGCCAGCGGTGAGCCAGGGCGCGGCGGCACGGACCCTGCGGTTTGTCCCACAGTCGAACCTCGCCAATTTCGACCCGATCTGGGGCACGCAATACGTGGTGCGCAACGCCGCTGCGGCGGTGTGGGACACGCTCTACGGCATCAATGACCAGCTTGTGCCGCAGCCGCAGATGGTCGAGGGCGAGACGGTGTCCGCCGATGGCCTGACCTGGGATTTCCGCCTGCGCCCGGGCCTGTTCTTCCATGACGGCACGCCGGTGCTTGCCCGCGATGTGGTCGCCTCGATCAATCGTTGGGCACCGCGTGACCCGATGGGGCAGATGGTCCGCGCCGTGCAGGACGAGCTGGTTGCGGTCGATGACCGGAACTTCCGCTGGAAGCTGAAGCGGCCCTACCCGAAGCTGAAATACGCGCTCGGCAAGACCGCGACGCCGTGCTGCTTCATCATGCCCGAGCGGATCGCGGCGACCGCCGGCAACGCGATGATCACGGAATATGTCGGCTCTGGCCCGATGACCTTCGAGCGTGGCGAATGGGTGCCGGGCGCGCGGGCCGTGTTCCGCAAGTTCGACCGCTACACCCCGCGCGAAGGCACGGCGAGCTGGCTCGCGGGCCCCAAGCGGATCCTGGTGGACCGCCTCGAATGGGTGGTGATGCCCGACCCGGCGACGGCCGCAGCCGCGCTGCAGAACGGCGAGGTCGATTGGTGGGAGAACCCGATCTCCGACCTGGTGCCGCTGCTGCGGCGCAACCGCAACATCGCCGTTGATATCGCCGATCCGCTGGGCAATATCGGCAGCTTCCGGATGAACCACCTGCACGCGCCCTTCAACAATGTGAAGGTCCGCCAGGCAGTGATGACGGCCCTTAATCAGGAAGACTACATGCGCGCCGTGGTCGGCAGCGATCCCGAGCTGTGGAGCGTTCTGGGCGGGTTCTTCACCCCCGGCACGTCGAGCTACACCGAGGCGGGCGGCGCGGTGATGAAGGCCAAGAACCTGGCGCGCGGGCGCCAGCTTCTGGCGGAATCGGGCTATGCGAATGAGCCGGTGATCTGCCTGGTCGCGCAGGACCAGCCGCTGCTCAAGCCCATGGGTGATGTCACCGCGGACCTGCTGCGGCGGCTGGGCATGAATGTTGATTTCGTGGCGACGGATTGGGGCACGGTCGGCCAGCGCCGCGCCTTGAAGAACCCGCCGAACCAGGGCGGATGGTCCATGTTCCACACTTGGCATGCGGGGGCCGATACAGTGAACCCGGCCGCCTACAACGCGGTGCGCGCCAATGGTGACGGCGCCTGGTTCGGCTGGCCGAACGTCCCCGCCGTTGAGGCGGGCGTGACCGAGTGGTTCGACGCGCCCAACGCGGATGCGGAAAAGGTAGCGCTCGACAAGATCAACACGGCGGCGGTGGACAATGTGGTCTATGCGCCGACCGGCTTCTTCAAGTCGTACCAGGCGTGGCGCCGCAACGTCACCGGCATCCAGAAGGGCCCGCTTCCCTTCTTCTGGGGCGTGGCGAAGAGCTGATGTTCGCCTACGTCGTTCGCCGTGTGCTCGCCACCATCCCCGTCATGGGGTTGGTGGCCTTGTTTGTGTTCTCGTTGCTGTATCTGGCACCCGGCGACCCGGCCGCGGTGATTGCCGGCGACCAGGCGACGCCGCAGGATGTGGAGCGCATCCGCGCTTCACTCGGTCTCGACCGCCCCTATCTGGTGCGGTTCGGGGAATGGTTCTTCCGCATCCTCCAGGGCGATCTGGGGCTTTCGATCTTCACCAACCTGCCGGTCACGACGATGATCGCGCAGCGGATCGAACCCACGCTTTCGTTGATGATCCTCACGCTGATCCTTGCCGTGTCGATCGCCATCCCGATGGGCGTGATCGCGGCCTGGCAGCAGGGCACGCTGATCGACCGCGCGGTGATGGGTTTCGCGGTGCTGGGCTTCTCCGTGCCTGTCTTCGTGGTGGGCTATGTGCTCGCGTATATCTTCGCCCTTGAGCTCGATTGGTTGCCCGTCCAGGGCTACACGCCTTTCGCGCGCGGCTTCTTCCCGTGGCTTGAGAACCTGATCCTGCCATCGATCGCGCTGGGCGGTGTCTATATCGCGCTGATCGCGCGTATCACGCGGGCGACCATGCTCGAGGTGTTGCAGCAGGATTACATCCGCACGGCGCGCGCAAAGGGGGCCAACCAGGCGAGCATCCTGTTCGTCCATGCGTTGAAGAACGCGGCTGTGCCGATCGTGACCGTGATCGGCATCGGCATTGCGCTGCTGATCGGCGGCGCGGTGGTCACTGAGAGCGTGTTCGCCATCCCTGGTCTGGGGCGACTGACCGTCGATGCGATCCTGCGGCGCGACTACCCGGTCATCCAGGGCGTCGTGCTGCTGTTCAGCTTCGTCTACGTGCTCGTCAATCTCGTGATTGACCTCGCCTACATGCTGTTCGACCCGAGGATTCGGTACTGATGAGCACTGCCACGATGACGGAGCGCAACGCGACGAATGTCGCGATTGCGCCGACGATGCCGGATATCTTGCCCCCGGTTCGCCCGCGCGGCGGAGTCCTCGGTTTCCTCCGCCGCAACCCGACGATTGCGTTTGGTGGCGGGCTGGTCCTCGCCATGGTGTGCGTCGCGGTCTTCGCGCCTCTTCTGTTCACCAAGGACCCCACCGCGCTCGCGCCTGCGCTGCGCACGCGTGAGCCTTCGGCGGAGTTCTGGTTCGGCTCCGACATGCTGGGGCGCGATGTGTATTCGCGCGTTCTGTATGGGACGCGCGTGTCGCTGACGGTGGGCTTTTCCGTCGCCATCCTCGCTTCGCTCATCGGGCTGACCATCGGGTTGATCTCCGGCTTCATCCGGGTGGCCGACACCATCATCATGCGCTGCATGGATGGGCTGATGTCGATCCCGCCGATCCTGCTCGCGATCGCGCTCATGGCGCTCACGCGCGGGTCGGTGCAGAACGTCATCATCGCGATCACCATCGCGGAAATACCGCGCGTCTCGCGCCTGGTTCGCGGTGTCGTGCTCAGCTTGCGTGAGCAGCCCTATGTGGATGCGGCGGTGGCCTCTGGTACGCGCACGCCGCGCATCATCATCCGCCACATCCTGCCCAATACGCTCGCCCCGCTCACCGTGCAGGCAACCTATATCTGCGCGAGCGCGATGATCACCGAGGCGATCCTGTCCTTCATCGGCGCGGGCACGCCGCCGATCATCCCCTCCTGGGGCAACATCATGGCCGAGGGCCGGGCTCTGTGGCAGGTGAAGCCCTACATCGTGTTCTTCCCCGCGATCTTCCTGTCCATCACCGTCCTCGCCGTGAACCTGCTGGGCGACGGCCTGCGCGACAGCCTCGATCCGCGCATGGCGAAAAGGGTTTGATGCCATGAGCGAACCCCTTCTCGTCGTCGAGCAGCTGCAGACGCATTTCTGGACGCCGGACGGCATCAACCGCGCCGTCGATGGCATTTCCTTCCACGTCAATGCGGGCGAGACCATCGCCATCGTGGGCGAGAGCGGCTGCGGCAAATCCGTCACCGCCATGTCCATGTTGCGGCTTATCCCTGAGCCGCCGGGCAAGATCGCGGGGTCCATCCGCTTCCAGGGCAAGGACCTGCTCAAGCTCTCCGAGAAGGAGATGCGGGCGATCCGCGGCAATGAGATCAGCATGATCTTCCAGGAGCCGATGACCAGCCTGAACCCGGTGCTGAACGTGGCCCGCCAGATCGGTGAGACCTTGCGTTTGCACCAGGGCTTGTCCGCCCGACAGGCCGAGGAGAAGGCCATCGAGATGCTCACGCTCGTGGGCATTCCCGAACCGGCGCGGCGCGTGCGCGAATACCCGCACCAGCTTTCGGGCGGGATGCGGCAGCGCGTGATGATCGCCATCGCACTCGCTTGCAACCCGAAGCTGCTGATTGCCGATGAGCCGACCACCGCGCTCGACGTGACCATCCAGGCGCAGATCCTGGAGCTGATGCGCGACCTCAAGCACCGGGTGGGTGCGGCCATTGTGCTGATTACCCATGACCTTGGTGTGGTGGCCGAAGTCGCCGAGCGCGTCATCGTCATGTATGCCGGGAAGAAGGTGGAGGAGGCGGCGGTGGGCGCGCTGTTCCGCAACCCGCGCCACCCCTACACGCAGGGTCTGCTGGGCTCGATGCCGAAGCTGGGTTCCTCGCTGACCGGAACCGAGACGCGGCTTGCCGAGATCCCCGGCCTGGTGCCGAGCCTCAAGCGCAAGATCGACGGCTGCGTCTTCGCCTCGCGCTGCAGCCATGCGACGGATCTGTGCCGCAAGCTGGCACCGGCGCTGGAAGAAAAAGCGCCGGGCCATGTGTGCGCCTGCCACTACGCCCTGAAGGAAGCGATTGCCGCATGAGCCGCCCGGTGTTGGAGGTCATGGACCTCAAGAAGCATTTCCCGATCCATGGTGGTTTTTTCGGCGGGGTCACGGCCAAGGTCCATGCGGTGGATGGCATCTCCTTCTCGATCGAGAAGGGCGAAACGCTGTCGCTGGTGGGTGAATCGGGCTGCGGCAAGTCAACGGTCGGCAAGGCCATCCTGCGCCTGTTTCCACTGACCGGCGGCCAGGTCGTGCTGGACGGCCAGCGCATTGATGACATGCCCTCCGGAACCCTGCGCCCGCTGCGCCGGCGCATCCAGGTGGTGTTCCAGGATCCCTACAGCAGCCTCAACCCGCGCATGCGGGTGCGCGACATCCTGGCCGAGCCGATCCGCAATTTCGGCCTCGCCAAGAACAAGG
>JBKJNV010000564.1:0-3401 GCA_046593435.1 Roseomonas sp. | reverse complement strand
CTACGAACTGACGATCGCCTCGGGCGTGCTGATCGCGGCGATGGGCTTGGTACAGATGGGCGTGCTGCGCGCCGCGCCGCTGATGCGGGACCTGCGCTTCAAGCCGCCGGCTGAGGGCGGCGGCCCGGTCTCAGCGACGCTGATCGGCGTCGCCTTCGGCTTTGGCTGGACGCCCTGTATCGGGCCGGTGCTGGCCGGCGTGCTGACGGCCGCGGCGCTCACGCCCGGTGCCGGCGTCGGGTTGCTCGCCGCTTATGCGCTTGGCCTCGGCGTGCCTTTTCTGCTCGCGGCATTCTACCTGCCGGCGGTAATGGCACGGGCACGCCGGCTTGGGCGGCTTGGGCGCATCCTGCAGGTCGCCAGTGGCGGCATCATGGTGGCGGCCGGCATCGCGATCGCAACGGGCCAGCTCAATCGCCTCGCCGTCTGGTTCATATTAACCTTTCCCTGGCTGGTGAATTTCGGATGACAACACATGTGTCTACGGGCGCCCGTCGCTTCGGATTTTTGGTAGCGCCGATCGCCACGCTGACAGACCAAATCACCAAGGCCTGGGCGCTCAGCGGCCTTTGGCCGCCCTACAGTGAGGGAATTGCACTGTTGCCAGTGCTTAATCTGAGGCTTGGCTTTAATTCCGGGGGCACCTTCGGCATGTTCGCGGAGAGCGCGGCCGGCGCGGTCTGGCTGCTCATCACGATCAAGGTCGTCATCGTCGCGTTTCCGCTGCGGTGGCGCAGCCTCGCGAACGGAAGCCCTCGCACTTGGCCTCATCATCGGCGGCGCGCTCGGCAATATCCTGGACCGGGTACGGATCGCCGCGGTCGTCGATTTCCTCGACCTGCACTATGGCCCTGCGGAGTAAGCCGGCGCCTGCGCCATGTTGGGCCAGGCAATGGGCGCTTCCGGTGTCGCGGTGCGCATCAGGGATTTCGAGGGTGCCATTTACGCCTGGGACGGGCTCGGGTTTGCCGGAGAAGGCCACATTGTTCCCCCACTTCCCCCACCAAGGAGGCGCTGTCCGAGGCCGCGCTGCTCTCCCGCCTTGCCCCCATCCTTGATGGTGCGGAGGCGGCGGTGGACGCCTATCCCGGCCCGGGAATTAACCTGCTACGGATGCTGGTGGGGCATGTAGCGATGGGGAACCGAACGATAGCCGCCGAGCTCAATTAAGCGCACGCCATACAGCTAAACGCGGTAGACGCCGCAATGGCGGTAAAGGAAAGACCATCCCCCAGACCCCCGCCGGGGATCGCGCCGATCCCCGGGCCCCTGCGTGTGTTGGTGCTGGGTTTGGGAAGGGATGTGCTTGCTGAATGGGGCGGGTTGGGGAGGGGGCGCGCGGCGGTCCCGGTGGCAAGGGGAACTCCCTCGACGCGCTCCCTCCCCAACCCGCCTCGCCTCCCGCGAGGCTCAACACCCTCACCCAACGCCAATACCAACAGATGGAGGTCCAGGATCGACACGATCCTGGCGGGGGTCGAGGGGGCGGAGCCCCTCGCCTTGCTACCCCACCGCCAGCAGTGCCTGCACCGCCGCGGCCTGGCAGGGTTCGATCACCGCGACGCCGGCGGCGTCTTCGGCCGCCGCGCGGTGTCCGGCCATCCCTGCGCAGCCCAGGATGATGGCTTGCGCGCCGCCGGCGGCAAGTTCGCGGGCCAGGGCGCAGATGCGGGCACGGGGTGCGACGGGGTCGGTGAGTGTTTCCATGTCGAGGTTGAGTGGCAGGGATTGTGTCAGGCGGGATTCGAGGCCCATGGACTGGAGGGCACGGAGTTGGCGGGCCTTGCTTTGGTCCGTGAAGCCGATGATGCCGAAGCGTTCGGCGCGTGCGGTGGCCGCGGCGATGGCGGAGCGCAGGACGCCGAAGACCGGGCGGGTGGTGGCGGTGCGGGCGGCTTCGAGGCCGGGATCGGAGACGCAGGCGATGATGTAGGCGGCGGCGTCCTGGTCTTCGATCATGCGGCAGAGCGGTTCGGCGGCGGCGTACCAGTGGCGCCAGGTGATGATGGCGGGCGGGCCGCCGGGCAGTGAGGTGACCTCGATCCGCGGCAGGCCGGGGGCGGCGAAGCGGGCCAGCGAGGCGGCGATGCCCGCGGTGCAGCTGGCGCTGCTGTTCGGGTTGATGACGAGAATGCGGGCGCTGTTCTGGCTCATGCGGCATCTTTTCGCAGGCGGGGGCTGGCTGCAAGTCCTGCCTTGGGTCGAGGCTGGCCCGAGGGGGTTCGCACATTTTCGCGGCAAGGGCGGTTTGTGTTGCAGCGCAGCATAGGCGGGTGCATATCTGGGGTATGGCAGAGTCGATCTTCCCTCTTGTTCAGTGGCAGCCGCCCGCGGCCACGGCGCAGCGCATGCTGTCCTTCCCCACCATGATCGGGCGCGGCCTGCGCAATCGTTGCCCCCATTGCGGCGTGGGCAAGGTATTCCGCGGCTATCTGACGGTGGTGGAGGCGTGTTCAGCCTGTGGGGCGCCGTTGGGACGGCTGCGCGCGGATGATGCGCCGCCTTACTTCGTCATTTTACTGGTGGGGCACTTGTTGGTCCCGGGCGTGTTCATGATCGAGCGGGCGTACCAACCGCCGATGTGGCTGCACATGGCGGTCTGGCTGCCGCTGTTCAGTGTGCTGTGCATGCTTGCCTTGCGCCCGGTCAAGGGTGGTGTGGTGGGGTGGATGTTCGGCCTTGGCATGGCGGATCAGGCGCCGGCCGCCGATGGTTAGCGATACGATGACCGAGACGCGGGACCTGGTGCGCATCACCTTGCCCGACGCGGCGCCGCTGCCTTCGGCCTATGCCGATGCGGATCGCCGCCAGGCGGTGGCGGATTTGCTCGCCGGCAATCGCTTCGCGCCGACGGAGCTGGGCCCGGGGCCGTGGAGCCTTGCACTTGCGCTGCGCGACGGGCGGCTGGTGTTCGACATCCGCGACGCCGAAGACCAGCCGCTGCGCGCGATCATCCTTGCGTTGGGTCCGTTTCGCCGGCTGATCAAGGATTACCACCTGGTGGTCGAGAGCCATGAGCGTGCGGTCGTGGAGAACCATGGCGAGGCGCGGGTGCAGGCGATCGACATGGGCCGGCGCGGCCTGCACAATGAGGGTGCGGAGCTGCTGATGGAGCGCCTGCGCGAGCGCGTGGTGGTGGATTTCGAGACCGCGCGGCGCCTGTTCACGCTGGTCTGCGCGCTCCACCAGCGGATCTGACCGCGTATTCCGCGCATCCGGAAGTGCTGTGATTTGCAAGCCGGTACGAATGCTCGCAGAAGATCGGGCAGATGCGTGGCGTGAACCCCTCAGGTGTGACCCGTTGGACCTCTACCAGGCCCTGATCGAGCCTTTCGCGGAATTCTCCTTCCTGCGCCGCGCGCTGGTGGGCTGCATCGCGCTTGCGGTCGCGGCACCGGTGC
>JBKJNV010000522.1:0-4499 GCA_046593435.1 Roseomonas sp. | reverse complement strand
GCGCCTGTTCGTCTGCGCCACCAACGTGCTGAACGGCCGGCTGAAGGTGTTCGAACACGCCGAGATGACGCCGGATGCGGTGATGGCCTCGGCCTGCCTGCCGACGCTGTTCCAGGCCGTCGAGATCAACGGCGCGCATTACTGGGATGGCGGCTATTGCGGCAACCCGCCGATTTTCCCGTTGATCTATATGGGCGGCGCGCCGGACATCATCATCATCCAGCTCAACCCGATCAACATCCCCGAAGTGCCACAGGGCAGCCGCGCGATCCTGGACCGGGTGAATACGCTGTCCTTCAATTCCTCCCTGATGCGCGAGATGCGCATGATCAAGTTCATGACCGACCTGATCGACCGCGGTGAGCTGGATGCGGGCAAGCACACGCGGGTGAACATCCACTGCATCGATGCCGAGGAGGAGCTGGCCTCCCTCCCCGCATCATCGAAGATGAATGCCGATGCGGCCTTCCTCAAGCGGCTGCGCGCGCTGGGCGAGGCGCGCGCGGACAGCTTCCTCGCCGAGCATTTCGACGCGATCGGGCAGCGGTCGACGGTGGATCTGGTCGCGCGGTTTTTCTGAGCCGAGCGGCTTCGGCCGCTCCCCCCACCGCCGTCAGACCACTGCCTCGACGATGGTCTGCGGCACCGGCACCGTCGCCACAAAACTCGGCCGCGCCTCCAGCCTCGCACTCATCGCGGCCAATACCGGATGCGCATCGGCCCAGGGGTGCTCGGGGTAGCGAACAGACAGGTAGCGCAGCACGGTACCGACACAGATATCGGCCAGGCCAAAGCTGTCATCCACCAGCAAGCCCGCACCCGCGATGCGCGCGAGTGCCGCCAGCCCGCCATCCACCTTGCGCCGCTGGCGCGCCACCCACGGCGCACTGGGCTCGGCGCGGCGGCGCTCGAAGAACAGCAGCACGGTCGCGTCGCAGATGCCATCGCAGATCACCTCGATCTGGCGCGCGGCCAGCGCCAGCCGCGGGTCGCGCGGCAGAAGCGGCGGGTCGGGGTGGTGCACCTCCAGCCATTCGAGGATGAAGCGGCTCTCATAGATGCCCTGCCCGTCCGGCAGGACCAGCACCGGCAGCTTCTCCAGCGGATTATAGGCAGGTGTCGCCGTGTCCGCGTGCCAGGGCACCTCGGTGCGCAGCGTGAAGGGAATGCCCTTCTCGATCAGCGCAATCCGCACCTTGCGCGCATAGGGTGAGGGCGTCGCGCTGATCAGTTCGTACACGTCACTCGACCACGGCGTTGGTCGAGCGCACGACCTCGCCCCAGGCGCGGCGCTCATCGCGCTGGAACTCGCCGAGCCATTCCGGCGTGCTGGGCTCGGGCACCGCACCCTGCTGGCGCACCACCTCGATGAAGGCGGGGCTGGTCATCGCGCGCCGGACGGCGGCGTTGAGCTGGGCGATGATCGGCGCGGGCGTGCGCGCCGGCGCGTAGATGGCCTTCCACAGCCCGCTCTCGATCGGCGCACCGAAGTTTTTCACTGCCGGTACGCCGGGGAACAGCGGCACTTCGCCCGGTGCGAACACCGCGACCGCGCGGCTGCGGCCATCGCGCGTCATCGCCTCGGCGCCGCCCGCGGGCAGCGGGAAGCAATCGACCTGGCCGGCCAGGATGGCCTGCATCGCCGGCGCCTGCCCGGTGAAGGGCACGTGCAGCATGCGCACGCCCTGCTGCGCGAGAATCCGCTCCATCCCCAGATGCGGCGTGCTGGCCACGCCCCAGCTCGCATAGGTCACGCCTTCGGGATTGGCGCGGGCGGCTTCGATCAATTGGGGGAAGCTGCGGATGGCCGGCCGGCTTGGGCCGACGACCAGGGCGAAGGGAAAACGCCCGACCATGCTGATCGGGGCGAAATCCCGATCGGGGTCGTATTGCAGGTTGCGATAGGCGAAGGGGTTGATGGCCTGGGTATCGACAATGCCCATCCACAGCGTGTGCCCGTCCGGCGCGGACCGGGCGGCCGCCGTCGCACCCACGCTGCCCCCTGCGCCACCACGATTCTCGACCACGACAGTCTGCCGCAGCTCGGCCCCCAGTGGTTGTGCCAGGGCACGCGCGATGATGTCGTTGAGGCCCCCGGGCGGAAAGCCGGAGATGATGCGCAGCGTGCGCTCCGGAAAAGCGAGGGCCGGCGAGGCGATGGCCACGGCCGAAAGCCCGCCCAGTAAGGCGCGGCGCGTTGTTTTTGACATTGCAGAGTCCTTGGATTTGGGCTGGCGGATTCCCCAGGCAAAAATCTACGCGGCAACGCGGATTCTGGAAAGGCTTGCGCGCCGCGTGGCGCTTTGGACGCACGCCGGTCAATGCAATGCCGGGTGAGGGGATCGAACCCCCGACCTTCGGTTTACAAAACCGCTGCACTACCGCTGTGCTAACCCGGCGCGGCCCCGATGTAGCGCGCCCGGCGCTCGCACGACAAGCGCGCCTCAGGCATGTCCCACCGCGCGGCGGTCCTGGGCGAAAGCATCCTCGTTCGTCGCGCGCACAACGGCGGCGAACAGCCGCAGCGCGTCCGGCCCGCCGCGATCCATCAGCAGCCCGTCCTCCATCTCGGCAGCCAGCAACTCCGCGTGCTGGGCGAGCGTGGCGGCGGCGCGCTTCAGCGCCTCGCGTGACAAGGTGAGCTGCACATCATCGGGCAGCACGGTCCATTCGGCCTGGCGCATCACGGGCCTTCAACTCAACACCGGCCCTTCTGGCGCAGGATCCGCCCTGATCGGCGACCTGCGCAGTCTAGCCCCGCGATGGTTCGCCAATCCTTAAAGCCGGCCGCTCAGGCAAAGCGCAGGCTGACCGTGCCGAGGCCGGAGAACGCCACCTCCACCAGCCCCGGCCCATCGAGCCAGATCGGCGGCGTGACCGAGCCCAGGAACACCACCTGCCCGGCGCGCAGCCCCCCGAATGCCGCGGCACACCCACTCTCGGCGAGCCAGGCGAGCGCATTCATCGGGTGACCAAGCAGGTCCGCGCCCACGCCCTCGCCCTTGGCCGCCCCATCCACCGTGATGCGGCCGGCAACGGCGCCGAGGTCCAGCCCCGGCCAGCCCGGCGCCGGCGCGCCGCAGACACCGCCGGCATGGAAGACCTGGTCCGCGATCAGCGTCGGCACCCCCAGAACAGCGAGGTCGCCATAGCGCTTCTCCACGATCTCGATGGCTGCGAAGACCTCGGCCACGCAGGCCGCCGCCTGTTCAGGCGTGCAGGGCCCGGCCGGCAGGTCGCGGCCGAGCCTGACACCCACCTCGCACTCCACGCCGGGTGCGAGGTAATCCGCGAACCGCACGGTCGCGCCCGGCGCGCGGAGCCCCTCCGCCGCGACGAAGCCCGCCACCGGCGCGGTCAGGCCCAGATAGGCCTGCATGCCCTTGGCCGTGGCGCCGATCTTGAAGCCCGCCGGCGGCACCGCGCCCAGCGCCGCGGCGACGGATCGCTGCACCGCATAGCCGGCGGCCGCATCAGCCGGCGCCGCCGCCCCAAGCGGCGCAAGGATGGTCTTCCCCCGCCGGGCAGCGAGGATCGCGTCACGCGCTTGCGTCGTCATGGATCATCCCTCCGCACGGGCGAATTCATACAAGGCGATGGCGGCGGCGTTGGAGACGTTGAGGCTCTCCATCCGCGCATCCATCGGCAGCCGCGCCAGCTCGTCGCAGGTCTCGCGCTGCAACCGCCGCAGGCCGCTTTCCTCCGCACCCATCACGAGCGCGACGCGGCGGTCGCCGATGGATTTCCGCACCTCGGCGAGCGTCGACTTGGCACCCGCATCCATGCCCACCACCCAGAACCCGGCCTTTTGCAGGGCAACAATGACGCGGCTGAGATTCACCTCTCGCAGCATCGGCACCTTCTCCAGCGCGCCGGAGGCGGCCCGCGCCAGAGCCCCGGTCTCGGGCGGCGCGTTGCGGTCCTGCACCACCACCGCGGCCGCACCGAACGCCGCCGCGGAGCGCAGGATGGCACCCACATTGCGCGGGTCGGTCACCTGGTCGAGCAGCAGCACCGGTCCCCGGCTGATCACGATCAACCGATCGAGCGGTGGCGGGTTCAGCGGCTCGGTCAGCATGGCGGCACCCTGGTGCAGCGAATCCTCAGGCAGGAAGGTGTGGAAGCGCGCCTTCTCGACGCGCTCCGCGGTCAGGCTGCCCCAGGGCTTGGGCAGCACCTGCATCATCGCTTCCTCGGCCTCGGCGGTCAGCAGCAGGCGGCGATTGCGCCGCGCCGGGTTGGCCAACGCCGCTGCCACCGCGTGCATGCCATAGATCCACAGCGTGCCGGGTCCGGCGGGTTTTTCGCGAATCGGCTCGGGCGCGGGCTCACGCGGGGTGAAGCCCGGCTCGGCGCGCGGGGCCGACCGGTGGCCGCCGCCATCGGGCATGAAGCGCGGCTTTGGGGCAGGGCGGGCACGTTCGAGGCGCTCGGGCGGCGGGGCAGCGCGGCCGCGACCGCCACGATAGGGGGCCGCACCGCCAGGGCCGGAGCGCCTG
>JBKJNV010000463.1:0-6019 GCA_046593435.1 Roseomonas sp. | reverse complement strand
ACTCCCTCGACGCGCCCCCTCCCGAACCCGCCCCATTCAGCAAGCACACCCTTACCCAACTCAGCACCAACACACGCAGGGGCCCGGGGATCGGCGCGATCCCCGGCGGGCGTCTGGGGGTTGGTACTTCCTTTACGAACAGACGGCTATCTCAGATTCGATCGACTGAGCCTCTAACAAGTGAGGGTCTATACCGGCTACTTGAAAACCTTGGGACCTACGATTCGAGTCCCTTTTCGCGCTCCAGTCGGTCTTGCAAACAACAGCCTCTAGCGAGGTGTCGCCGACAAAAGGCCCATATTGACCAATCCCCATCGGGAGGTCCGGGCAGAATGTTAGTGGGACACGGTCATGGTGCTGCCCCATGCGCCATGACAAGGGACGCCAGCGGCTTAGGCGGCGCCTCCAGCAGGGCAGACACGCTGTGTTGGTCGTCAACCTGCAGCCTCATGCTTTCTCGACCGCCTTCGGCGCCATGGCGTAGACCGGCCCCAACCTGCGATGGACTGCCGAACCTGTGCGGCTTGTCTCCCTCGCCAGCTACTCTACCCGTGCACCGCTCGCCCGGATCACCGGTGCCAGTCGAGCTTCTTCGCCCGCACGGAAACTGACGAGCTGCTCTGGTGTCGTCCACCACGGCGTCGCGCCGAGGTCCTGGTAGCCGCGGACGAGATCAGCATTCTCCAGCGCGCGTCTTGAGAAAGCCGATAGCCGCTGCACGACCGGCTGTGACAAGCCTGCCGGACCGCACACCGCGCCCCAGGAAGTCATTTCGAACCCTGGCAGGAACTCCGCCATGGTCGGTAGATCAGGGACCACCGGGCTGCGCTGTGCGCTGGTCACAGCCAGTGCCCTGATCTTGCCGTCGCGCGCCGAGGGCAGCAGGCCTGGAATATTGTCCATGATAAGGTGAACCCGACCGCCCATGAGGTCCAGTAGCGCAGGTGCACCGCCGCGATAGGGCACATGCAGAACATCCAGTCCCGCCATCTGCTTCAACAATTCTCCGGACAGGTGCGGCGTGGTGCCAGCGCCAGACGAGCCATAGGCGTACCTGCCCGGATTGGCTCTGAGAAACGCGATCAGCTCTGGCACGGTGCGAACCGGAAGGTCGTTGTTGACCACCACCAGATTGGGCAGTTGCCAGAGTCCCGAGACGTAGGTGAAATCCCGTGCCGCATTGTAGGGGAGGTTGGCATAGAGCGTCGGTGCGATGGCTTGGGAGGCGATGCTGCTCAGGCCGATCGTGTACCCGTCAGGCCGGGATTTTGCGATCACGTCAGTACCGACGACGCCGCCGGAGCCGCTGCGGTTTTCCACCACGAATTGCTGGCCGGTGATGTCGCTCATCTTCGCGCAGTATAGGCGCGAGAGCACGTCGGTCGCGCCCCCTGGCGGGAAGAGATTGATGTAGCGCACCGTCTGGTTGGGCCAGTCCATACCCGTCTGGGCGTGGCCGGTGACCGTGATGCCGGACAGCGTGCCGGCAAGCGCGCCGAGCGCGGTGCGTCGTGACAGGCCCCGAGCCGCGGGCGCGACATACCCTGGTGGTGTCGTCGTCATTCTACACTCCTCCCTCACGCGGCTTGTCGCCGATCTTGCTTCTGCGGGGCGACGGTGCAGCGATGGCCGCCGGGTTGGCAAGGATAGCTTGAAACATGTGCCCGGCGGAATGCTGGAGAGCAGCCATTGGTATCACGGCCGTGTTGGCGTACCGCGGCGCGTGGCAAGCCTGTGCTGTTGTGCACCCGGAGGGGATGCCAACGCTTGGACGCGGCCCTCGATCGCACTCGCGAAGGTCGTGGTTGATCGCGGATTCAATCGCCGGGCTCGTCCAGCCGCAGCCGAATGTCCGTACCCTCCGGGCCCACCACGCACCCACCCAGCAACCGAACGATCCGACCCTGCTCCGCCGGGAGCGTCCCTCCGACAGTCCCTCGACCGGGTGCAGCGCGTCGCTGGTTGAGCCGCTCTGTCGGGTCCGGCACCTCCTTGCGTACCGGGAGCAAGGCCGACCACGCTCTCCGGCTGGTTGGCAGCGGCCAGAGCGCCCTTTAGCGTTCGATTTTGCAAGAACTCCCAGGATTACCCATCGATGGCAGAATACCCGAGCCGCCGCGCGCTTTTGGCAAGCAGCTTGCTGGCAGGAGCTATAACTGAAAGCGCCGATGCCCAGCCGATCGCGGGTGGGCGTCCAGTGCGGCTTATCGTGCCGTTCCCTCCGGGGGGTGCCATCGACATCCTGGGCAGGCTGCTGGCGGACCGTATGGCGCCGGTGCTGGGCCAGTCGGTGGTGGTGGAAAACCGCAGCGGTGCCGGCGGTATCATCGGCAGCGATGCCATCGCGAAAGCGCCGGCCGATGGCAGCACCGTTGGTATCGTCGGCGTCGCCGTGTTGTGTGCGGCAGAATTTCTCTACACCCGCATGCCCTTCAACCCGAGAAGCGAGCTTGCGCCCATCACGCAGATCACCGATGGCGCGCGACTTTGCGTGGTGAATGCCGAAACCGCGGCCCGGCGGGGCTGGACAGATTTCCGCGCTCTGATCGCATGGGCCAGGGCACACCCGGATGAGGTGAGCATGGCATCCTCAGGCGTGGGCACCTCAAGCCACCTCACCATTGCCGCCGTCAACCAGGCGGCCAATGTGCGGATCCTGCATGTGCCCTATCGTGGTGGCGGGCCGGCCATCAACGACCTCGTGGCCGGGCGCATCGACATGATGTTTGATTCGCCGCCGGCCTTGATGCCGCTGCTTGAGCGCGGCGCCGTGAAGGCGCTCGCTGTCAGCACCCGGTCCCGTCAGTTTTTCGTACCCGATGTTCCTGGCATGGGCGAGTTCGCCGACCTCGGCCTTGGTGATCTGGACGTCGATACCTGGAACGCCGTGATGGCACCGGCCGGAACGCCCGCGCCCGTCATCAACCGGCTGGCCGAAGCCGTGCGCATCGCCGTCACCCAGACCGACCTGGCGGAACGGCTGCGCCCACTCGGTTTCCGTGCCGTCCTGAGTGAATCGCCAGAGGCGCTGGCACGGCTGATCCGGGAGGACACGCCGCGTTGGCGGAACATCGTGCGGGCCTCCGGCGTGACGCTGGACTGACACGATGCAAGAGGTAGGCGGACCACAAGCCATGTTCTCGAACCAGCCGGCGCCGGATGTTGGCCTGGCCGCGACGTTGTTCACGCGCATCCACGACGCCACGCGAGATCCGCTCGGCGGGGTGACACGGGAAGGCTACGGACCGGGCGAGCAAACGGCGCATGACATCGTGCGCGAAGCCGCCGAGCAGGCGGGGCTTTCCAGCCGTGTCGATCCCGCGGGCAATCTTTATCTCACCCTGCCCGGCAGCGACCCGTCGGCGAAGCGCATCGTCATCGGCAGCCATCTCGACTCCGTGGCGCAGGGCGGCGACTACGACGGCACGGCGGGCGTGCTCGCCGGCCTCGCCGTTGCCGTTGGCCTCCGGAAAGGTGGCTTCACCCCGCGCCGCGCGATCGAGGTCATGGCCATACGCTCCGAGGAGGGTGGAGCCTGGTTTCCAACCCCCTTTCCCGGCAGCCGTGCAGCCCTGGGGTTGATGGCACCGGAAGCGCTGGCCACGCCGCGGATGGATGGCAGCATCACCCTGGAACAGGCCATGCGCCAGTCGGGCTTCAACCCGGACTGGTGCCGCGCCGGGGAGCGCGAGCTGGGGCCGCACAACGTGTCGGCCTATGTCGAGCTGCACATCGAACAGGCGCGGGTGCTGGAAGAGGAGGACTGCGCGGTCGGCGTGGTGTTCGGCCTTCCTGGAAACCGGCGCCACCGCTTCGCCCGCGTGATCGGAGAATACAACCACTCCGGCGCCACGCCGCGCCGGCACCGGCGCGACGCGGTGCTGGCGGCGGCAGAACTGGCGCACCGGCTGGAAAAAGCGTGGATCCGACTTGAACAGACGGAAGGGCTGGAACTGGTCGTCACCTTCTGCGTGTTCGAAACCGGGCCGCAGGCTGGCTTCGGCAAGGTGCCAGGCGAGGTGTTCTTCAAGCTCGATGTGCGCAGCGGCCAGCAAGTCGCGTTGGACCGCCTCTATGCGGAACTTCATTCCCTGGTGGCCGAGATTGAAGCGCAGCGCGGCGTGACGTTCGACCTGGGGCCGGAGCAGGGACGGGCACCGGTGCCAATGGACCCCGCACTGGTCGATGCACTGGCCCGCGCCGCGGAGGACGCCGCTGTGCCGTACCGGAGGATGCCAAGCGGCGGCGGCCACGATGCGCAGAGCTTTGCTGCGGCTGGCATCCCGGCTGGCATGTTGTTTGTGCGCAGCCAGAACGGCAGCCACAACCCGGATGAGGCTATGCGGATCGAAGATTTCGATGCCGGGTGCCGTGTCCTGATGCGCTGGGCCATGGCCGCTTCCGCCTGAGCACATCCAGGGGTGGCCTGAGCTTCATTGCTGGGAACAGGCTGGAAGGCCTTCAGCGACCCACCGAGGGTTTTCGCACGGGCGTCACTCCACCATATGCGGGAGATGATCCCCTTATCCGTCCTCGACCTCTCCCCCGTGCCTGAGGGCAGCAACGCCGCCCAGGCCCTGCGCAACTCGCTCGACCTCGCCAGGCACGCGGAGGCGCTGGGCTTCCATCGCTTCTGGATGGCCGAGCACCACAACATGCCCGGGATCGCCAGCGCGGCCACCGCGGTGGCCCTGGCCCATGTCGCAGCCGGCACGCAGCGCATCCGCATCGGCGCGGGCGGCATCATGCTGCCCAACCAGGCCCCGCTTGTTGTCGCTGAGCAGTTCGGAACCCTTGCCGCGCTGCACCCAGGCCGCGTGGATCTCGGGCTAGGCCGGGCGCCGGGGACGGACCAGATCGCCGCCCGCGCGCTGCGCAGGAACCTTGCGTCCGACGCGAACGAGTTCCCACAGGACGTGGTGGAGCTCCTCGCCTACTTCCGACCGACCGAGCCAGGCCAGGCCCTGCAGGCGGTGCCGGGCGCCGGCGAGGACGTGGCGGTCTGGATCCTGGGATCGAGCACCTTCGGCGCGCAGGTCGCTGCCCATCTCGGGCTGCCCTATGCGTTCGCCTCGCATTTCGCCCCCGCGCAGATGATGCAGGCCATCACCATCTACCGTGAGGGCTTCCGTCCTTCGGAGCGGCTCGCGGCACCGCGTGTCATGCTCGGGATCAACGTCTTCGCCGCGGAGAGCGGCCGCGAGGCACGTCGCCTGTTCTCCTCCCTGCAGCAGGCTTTCCTCAATCTCCGCAGTGGGCGGCCGGGGAAGCTGCCGCCGCCCGTCGATGGCCTGGACGAGCACCTCGACCCCTATGCGCGGGCGATGCTCGACGACGCGCTCGCGTGTTCGGTAATCGGCGGTTCGGAGGCGGTGCGGCGCGGGATCGAGGCGTTCGTCGCGCGGACCGGGGCCGACGAGCTGATGGTCACCGCGCAGATCCATGACCACGCGGCCCGCCTGCGATCCTTCGAGATCCTGGCCGATGCCTACGCGCCCGCAGGCGCACCGGCCTAGTCTGATCCTGACATGCACCGCCGTGTCAGCTTGGGGTTCAGTTGTTCGGTAGCTTGTCGCGCAGCGCCGGGCTGCGCTCCAACGGGTTGCTGGCAGCCTGGATGGCTTCCCAAATCTTCATCGGCGTCGCGGGCATGTCGATCTCGCGAACGCCAAGCGGGGCCAATGCGTCCAGAACGGCGTGGATGATCGTCTGGGGCGCGCCGATGCAGCCGGCCTGGCCGGAGCCCTTGACGCCCAGCGGGTTCGAACGCGTGGGAACACCGGCGAAGGTGACAGCCAGATCGGGAAGGTCCGTCGCACGCGGCAGACAGTAATCCTGCAGGGAAGCCGCCAATGGCTGCGCCGTGCCTGCGTCGTAGGCGACCTCCTCAAGCAGCGCCTGGCCGATGCCCTGCGCCAGGCCGCCCTGCACCTGGCCGCGCGTCAGCAGCGGGTTCACCAACGTGCCGTAGTCATCCACGGCGACGTAGCTGAGCAGGCTCACCGATCCGGTCTCCGGA
>JBKJNV010000406.1:0-4389 GCA_046593435.1 Roseomonas sp. | reverse complement strand
CAGCGCCGAAGCGTTTTGCCGGTTCCTGTCGGTCTCGAACAGCGGCAGGCCATGACGCGCGAGATCCTGGTCGGCGCAGCACCTGCCGAGCACCGGATCGCGCTGCTCGAACACGGGCGCCCGGCGGAGTTCCGCATCCATCGCCCCCACAGCCCCGATGGCGTGGGCGATCTTGTGCTCGCGCGCATCCTCTCGCACGCGGCGCCGCTGGCGGGGTCCTTCTGCGCGCTGCCCGATGGTGCAAGCGGCTTCCTGCCCGACAGCGAGGCGAAGCACCTGGAGAAATCCGCCCGCTCCGAGGGGATGCTGCTGCCCATGCGCATCACCCGCGCCGCGCAAGGGACCAAGGGCCCGCGCCTGACCGCCAAGGTCACGGCCGAGGAAGCGCTGCTCAACGGCCCCACCCCGGCGCTGCTGTGGCGCGCCCCGCACCCTGCGCTGCGCCTCGCCGCGCGCCACAAGGCCACCATCCGCACCGACAGCCGCGCCCTGGCGGCAAGCCTGCGCGCGACTTTCAGCGAAACCCCGGTCTTCGACGATGATGTGGAGGCCGCCTTCGAGGAAGCCTGCGGGCCGCATGTCGCGCTGCCGGGTGGTGCCGCCATCTCCATCCACCCGACGCCGGCGCTGGTCGCGATCGACATCGATTCCGGCCCGCTGGGACCGGCGGTGAACGCCGAAGCCCTGGCCGAGGTCGCGCGCCAGATCCGGCTCCGCGATCTCGCGGGTGCCATCCTCATCGACGCGGCGGGGCTGCCCGCGAAGCAGCGTGCCGCGCTGGTCCCCGCATTCGCGGCCGCACTCGACCCGCTCGCGCGGCTGATCGGCCTCACCGGCCTGGGTTTGATCGAGGTGCAGCGCGCCCGCATCCACGCCCCCCTGCACGAAGTCATGGCCGGGCCGCTGCCCCTGGCACTCGCCGCCCTGCGCGCCGCCGCGCGCGAGGCACGCCACCGCCCGGGCGCACGGCTGACCCTGCACGCCGCCCCCCGCCTGATCGAAGCGCTGCGCTCCGCGCCCGCGCTACTCGCCGACTACACCGCGGAGACCAGCGCCTCGCTGGCCCTCGTCCCCGACCCCGCCGAGGCGCGCTACAGCATCAGCGAAGGCTGAACCTCAGTTCGGCCAGAGCCAGGTTCTGCAAAAGGCGCCCCCCTCGGCCCGCCCCGCAGGCCGCGAGCCCGAACGCCGGTTGGGGTAACGAGCGCGCCCCCCCCCTACCCTTCCGGCCCGCCCCCCGGGCCGCGAGCCCGAATGGGCGAACGCCGGTAGTCCGGCGAGCCAAGCACGCGGAGTGTGCGCCCTGCGCCTGAGGGCATCACATCAATGACTCACCACTGGGGTGAGCCTATCCACCGCGCGCAGCACCGTCTGCGTGAAGCGCCAGATGGAAGCGAGGCCCACGAACAACTCCGTCGGCGCGGCGACATCGCCGATCTGCAGATGGAAGCCGTTGGTGTGCACCGTGATGCCGATGCGCATGGTCTCGGTGATCGCGTTCTGCGGCCGCGCCTGGTAGACGGCATCCACCAGGCGGCGGCCGAATTCCCGCGCATCCTCCACCGACAGCAGCAGGAAGCGCGGCGGCGTCCGCGCCTCGTTGAAGGCGAAGACGGCGTCGAAGGCGAGTCCGCCCGGCGCCGCGGTCATGTTCACCCGCGTGACGCATTTGCCCGCAGGATACAGCACCGACCGCTCATCCAAATCCACCGCGAGGGTGAAGTCGATGGGCGGCGCGGCCGGCCGGTCTTCAGGCCGTGCCGGGACCACATGCACCACGCCGCGCGTCACCTCGCTCACGCCGCGCGCTTGGCGACTTCCTCGGGCGTCATCTGCACCAGCGCGGCGTAGTCGGTCATCAGCGTGCGGGTGATCTCGCCGGGGGTGTAGGTGCGCCCCGCGATCTCGCGCACCGGCGTCACCTCGGCGGCCGTGCCGCACAGGAACACCTCGGTCGCGCGCGCGAGGTCGGATTCCGGGATGATGCGCTCCACCACCTTCATCTGGCGCGTGCGCGCGAGGCCCATCACCGTGCGCCGCGTGATGCCGTCGAGGAAGTTGTCCGGCACCGGCGTGTGGATCTCGCCATCGATCACCAGGAACACGTTCGCCCCCGTGGCCTCGGCCACATCGCCCTTCCAGTCCAGCATCAGCGCGTCGTCGTAGCCTGCATCCATCGCGGCGTGCTTGGACAGCGTGCCGATCATGTACAGGCCGGCGGCCTTGGACGCGGTGGGCGCGGTCTCCGGGTGCGGGCGCTTCCACGGCGCCATGTTCAGGCGCACGCCGGCCATGCGCTGCTCCACGCCGAAATAGGCGCCCCATTCCCAGCACGCGATCGCCATGTGGATCTTCGTGTTTTTGGCCGCGACGCCCATCTCCTCCGGCCCGCGCCAGGCGATCGGGCGCACATAGGCATCGGTGAGGTTGTTGGCGGCGAGTGTCGCGATGCAGGCCGCGTCGATCTCCTCGGCCGACCAGGGCAGTGTGAACCCCAAGATTTTGGCTGAGGCCGCCAGCCGGTTGGTGTGCTCGCGCAGCTTGAAGATGTGGCCGCTGTAGCAGCGCTCGCCCTCGAACACGGCCGAGCCATAGTGCAGCGCATGGGTCAGGACATGCAGCTTGGCATCGCGCCACGGAACCATGGCGCCATCGAGCCAAATCCATCCGTCGCGGTCATCGAAGGGCACGAGGGCCATGGGGTGATCCTTCCTTGCGTTTCTCTCGCTATACTCTGCGCATGTGCGGATGTCTGCCCGGGGCGGCGCGGCCATGGCCCAGTCGCTGCCTTTCGGAAAACACCATCACACTGCCATCATGCGCAAGATTGATGCGCCTGATGAACGGAGGTTAGAATGAGCCGCCTGTTTGCGTCAATGATACTGACCCATTATGCTCGCAGGGCAGCCATGCGGGCGGCACGGGAGCAAACGGCCGATGCCCACTGAGCAGGAACACGCCCGCCGCGCCGCCACCGCCGAGCCCGAGCCCCGCGGCCGCGCGCCCGAGGCCGGCGGCGGCGACAAGCCCGGCAACCCCGCCGCCGGGCGCAACCTGCTGTTCCTGCGCGAGGAGGAACTGCGCCTCGCGCAGGATCTGCTGTTCTTCGGCTATCGCGACTTCACCGCCGGCGCGGACGCCATCCTGGCCGAACTCGGCATGGGCCGCGCGCATCACCGGGTCTTGCATTTCGTCGGCCGCCGTCCGGGGATCACGGTGGGCGACCTGCTTGCGATCCTGGCTATCACCAAGCAATCGCTCGGCCGCGTGCTGCAACCGATGATCGAGGAGGGGTATGTGGTCCAGATCGCCGGCGCCGCGGATCGCCGCCAACGCCTGCTGACGCTGACCGAGCAGGGCCTCGCACTGGAACGCCGCCTGTTCGACCGCCAGAGGGAGACCGTGATGGCCGCCTATCGCGAAGCCGGCCCCGCGGCGGTGGAAGGCTTCCGCCGCGTCATGCGCGGCCTGATGGGCACCGAGGCCCGTCGCCTGCTGCGCAGCATCGAGCAGGAGCCCGTCGCGCGCGGGCGCGCGCCATGAGCGAGCCCACCGCCGACGCACCGCACATCCTGGTCGTCGATGACGACGCCCGCCTGCGCGCGTTGATCCAGCGCTACCTGGGCGAACAGGGCTTCCGCGTCTCCGCCGCCGCGGATGCCGCCGCCGCGCGCCGGGCGCTCGCGGGCATGGCCTTCGACATGCTGGTGCTCGACGTGATGATGCCCGGCGAATCGGGCCTCGACCTCACCGAAAGCCTGCGCCGCGAGGGCCAGGAGGTGCCGATCCTGATGCTCACCGCCCGCGGGGCGCCTGATGACCGCATCGCCGGCTTCGAAAGCGGCGTCGACGACTACCTGCCAAAACCCTTCGACCCGCGCGAGCTCGCGCTGCGCATCCGCACCATCCTCAAGCGCGCCGCCCCGCCCGCCCCTTCGGCCACCCCCATGCACCAGGCGGTGCAGATCGGCCCGCAATGGTTCGATGTGGAGCGCGCCGAACTCCGCGGCCCCGAAGGTCCCGTGCGCCTGACGGGCGGCGAGGCCGCCCTGCTGCTGGCGCTGGCGAAAAAGCCCGGCGAGGTGCTGAGCCGCGAGGACATCGCCGAGGCCCTGGGCACGCCTGAGGCCGGCGAGCGCGCCATCGACGTGCAGGTCACCCGCCTGCGCCGCAAGATCGAACCCGACCCGCGCGAGCCGCGCTTTCTCCAGACCGTGCGCCACCGCGGCTACGTCCTCCGCCCCGGCGCCTGAGCAACCGCGCCGGCGAGCCCGCGTTGACCGGTCTCATCGGCAGGAGACGCAGCATGTCTGGCACCCAGGGGCTCACGCGGCAGCGCATTGAAGACACGGCCCAGCGCCTGTGGGAGGAAGCGGGCTCCCCCCCGGG
>JBKJNV010000355.1:0-4736 GCA_046593435.1 Roseomonas sp. | reverse complement strand
GCGGGGCGAAGCGCGCGCAGATGTCGCGGATGCGGCCCAGCAGCGCATCCTGTTCCGCCACGCTGCCCTCGACCTCGATGATGAGCATGGCCTCCGCATCCAGCGGGTAGCCGGCATCGGCGAAGGCCTCGCAGGCATGAATGCAGGGTCGGTCCATGAACTCCAGCGCCACCGGGATCACGCCCGCGCCGATGATCGCGTCCACCGCCTCGCCCGTCACCTCGATGGAGCCGAAGGCCGCCAGCATCGCGCGCGCGCCCTCCGGCCCGCGCAGGATGCGCACCGTCACTTCCGTGACCAACCCCAGCTGCCCCTCGCTCCCCGTGATCAGCCCCAGCCAATCATACCCGCCGCCATCGAGATGCTCGCCGCCGATGCGCACCACCTCGCCCTCGATGGTGACGAAGGTAAGGCCCAACAAATTGTTCGCGGTGACGCCGTATTTCAGGCAATGCGCGCCGCCGGAATTCATCATCACATTGCCGCCGATCATGCAGGCAAGCTGCGATGACGGATCAGGTGCGTAGAAAAAACCATCGTCGGCGACCGCCTGCGTGATGCCGATATTCGTCACGCCCGCTTCCACCACCGCGAGGCGGTTCTCGTAATCCACCTCCAGGATGCGGTTCATGCGCATCAGCCCGATGACCACCGCATCGGCCAGCGGCAGCGCGCCGCCCGAAAGCGATGTCCCCGCGCCGCGCGGCACCACGCGGATGCCCATGTCATTGCAGTAGCGCAGCACCGCGGCCACCTCCGCCGTGGTCCGCGGCAGCACCACGGCCAGCGGCACCTGCCGATAGGCGGACAGCCCATCCGTTTCATAAGGCTTGAGCCGCACCGCCTCCCCGATCACCGCATCCTCGGGCAGCATCGCGCGCAACGCGGCGAGGATGGCATCACGCTGGGCGAGAATGGCAGGCTTGGGCGGGGGCAGGGCGATCATGCGGTGTAGCTCCGGGCTCGCCTCAACATGTCGGTCCGGTGGCACTTCCACAAGCAGCCGCGCCGCATCTTGCTTAAGCGGGCCGCCTATGATCTGTCTTTGGCTGTACCGAACCGCAACCGAGGTGACCCTGGCATGAAACGCATTCTTCTCGCGGCCGGCCTTGCGGCCTTCCTCGTGGCGCCGGCCACGGCGCAGCGCTCGGGCACCTATGTGGCCGAAGGCGTGACGCCGGCCGGCGCGCGCTATGAGGGGGCGGTGCAGCTGCAGGCCACGGGACCGCAGACCTGGCGCATCACCTGGACCATTTTGGGCCACGTCACCTCCGGCGTCGGCCTGACCGGCGGCCCCTTGCTGCTGGTGGGCTACATGAGCGACGGTCAGCCGGGGACCGGCGTCTATGAGCCGCAGCCCGATGGCCGCCTGGTCGGCCGCTGGACCCAGGGCGTCCAGGGCGGCGTTGGCACCGAAACACTGACCCCCCGTTGAGCGGCGAAGGACACGTCCCATGCGCGCCTTGATCCTCCTTGCCTTCTGCGCCCTGCCAATGGCGAGCTTCGCCCAGGGCCCGAAACCGGAGACGCCCGCACCCGCACCTTCGCCCGCGCCGCTCAGCGTCGCACCGGCGCCGATGATCCGCTCGGGCACCTTTACCCTGACCGGCACAGGGGCCGATGGCACCGCCTATGAGGGCACGCTGGAGCTGCGCGCGACCGGTGCGCAGACCTGGCACCTGACCTGGCGCATCGGTCGCGACGTCACCCAAGGCGCCGGGCTGAGCGTGGGGAATCGCCTGGTCTATGGCTATGGCTCGGGTGGCGAGGCCGGCACCGGCTTCTATGAGCCGCAGACGGATGGCCGGGTGGAGGGCCGCTGGACCCAGGGCCCCGATGGCGGCCGGGGCCGCGAGACACTGCTGCCGCGATAACCCTGGGGCACAGCCTGGCCGGGCATTAGCCCACGAGCTTCAGGCCGATGATCCCAACCAGGATGAGCGCGATGCAGGCAAGGCGTGCCGCCGTCGCGGGCTCACCGAACAGCGCGATGCCCAGCGCCGCCGTCCCGATGGTCCCGATGCCGGTCCAGACGGCATAGGCGGTGCCGATCGGCAGGCTGCGCAGCGCAAGGCCCAGCAGCCCGAGGCTCGCCACCATGCTCGCGACCGTGAGCACGGTCGGCACCGGCCGGGTGAAGCCTTGCGTGTATTTCAGGCCCACCGCCCAGCCGATCTCGAGCACGCCGGCAAGGGCAAGATAGATCCAGGCCAAGGGGCGGGTGTCCCTCTCGCAAAGCCGGGTCGTCCCGGTCGGAAAGGGATGAACACGCGGTCGTCCGCGCGGTTGTTGACAAGGCATCGGGGCCGTTGGCCCCTGACATGAAGCGGGGGGCCTGCGCCCCCCTGAGACCCCGCCAGGCTGACGTTGGGCGTCAGCGTCCGCGCCAAGCCAAGCTGCTTCGCAGCTTAGCCCTGGCGCGCCTTCAGGCGCGGATTCTTCTTGTTGATCACATAGACGCGGCCGTGGCGGCGCACGACGACGCAGTTCTTGTCGCGGATCTTGGCGGTCTTCAGGCTGTTGCGGATCTTCATCACTCAGGTCCCCGGCGAAGGGGCGCTCTCTACGGGCGCCAACCCGCCCTGTCAACCGCGCCGGGGCCGTAACGCAGCCCTCAACCGCCCAGCCGCGCCTCGATCGCGCCCGCCGCATCGCGGTCGAGCTTGAGTGCGCGCGCCAGCGCCTGCAGCCAGGTGCGCTCCGCCTCGCTCACCGCGCCCATCGCGGCGAAGGCGCCGGCGTAGAGCTGCGCGGCCTGCATCGGGTCACGCACCTCCTTCGCCAGTGCCGCCGGGGTCAGCGGCGCATCGAAATCGGCCAGCACGAAATCGCGCTCGGCGCTGCTCAGGCCCGCGCCGTCGAGCTGGCCCGCGATCGCGGCACGTTCGGCCGCGTCGATGGACCCATCGGCGCGCGCGCCCGCGATCATGGCGCGGATCATCAGCAGCGCCTCGGCGGTCTCGGCCTCGGGCGGAGGGGCGGGCGGCGCCGGGCGCGGTGTCCAGGGCGAGGTCCCGGCGCCGGTGCGCGGCACGCTGGCCTGCGGCGCGCGCTCGGGCGCCCGCGTTGGCCCGCCCAGGTCCGGCACCGGACCCCGCGGCGCGGGCGGGGGTTCCGGCGCCCTCTGCCGGTTGGACAGCGCCTCCATCGCCACGGTCGCGAGTCCCGCCAGGGCCCGCGTGAGCTGCGCACTGCCCGAGCGCGAGGTGCCCAGGCCCGGAATGCTCCGCGCCCGGCTGCCGCGCGTGGTCCGGCGCGGCGGCTGCACCGCGCCCTGCAGCAGCGCGCCCAGAATGCGGGAGAAATCCATCGCGAAGCTCCTCGGCGTGATCGCCCGGCACAGTCGGTATTCCGCCCCCGGCGGTCAAGACGGAGGCGTCACCCCAAAGCGGGGTAGTCGGTGTAGCCCTTCGCACCGCCGCCGTAGAAGGTGCTGCGGTCGTGCCGGTTCAGCGCGGCACCCTGGCGGAAGCGCTCGGGCAGGTCCGGATTGGCGAGGAACAGCCGGCCATAGGCAATCGCGTCGGCATTCCCGGCGCTGACAGCCTCCGCACCTGTCTCGCGGGTGAAGCCGCCGGCCGCGATCACCGGGCCGCCGAAGATCCGCTTGAAGCGCGACGCCGCGTCGGGCGCATCGGCATCCAGCGCATTCACGTCGCTGCCCTGGTCGGCACGCGGCTCGACCAGGTGCAGATAGGCCAGGCCGCGCCCGGCGAGGGCGCCCACCACATGGTCGAACAGCGCGCCCGTGTCGGAGTCCTCCATGCCGTTGAAGCTGCCCCAGGGCGACAGCCGCACGCCCACCCGCTCGGCGCCGTACACGCCGGCCACGGCATCGACGACCTCGAGCAGGAAGCGCGCACGATTCGCGAAGCTGCCGCCATAGCGGTCGCTCCGCTGGTTGCTGCCGTCGCGCAGGAACTGATCCAGCAGGTAGCCATTGGCGCCATGCACCTCGACCCCGTCGAAGCCGGCATCCTTCGCATTCACCGCCGCCTGGCGGAACTGCGCGACAATCCCCGCGATCTCGCCGATCTCCAGCGCGCGCGGCGTCTCGAAGGCCACGCCCTCGCCACGCGCATTCACATGCCCGCCGGGTGCCGCAACGGCCGAGGGGGCCACGGGGGCCGACCCGTCCGGGCGCATCGTCGAATGCGAGATGCGGCCGCAATGCCAGATCTGGTTCACGATCAGCCCGCCCTTGACGTGCACCGCATCGGTCACGCCGCGCCAGCCGGCGATCTGCGCCGGGCTATGGATGCCAGGCGCCCCCGGATAGCCGCGCGCGTCCTCGGAGATGTCGGTCGCCTCGGTGATCAGCAGGCCGCCCTGGCTCGCACGTTGCGCGTAGTATTCGGCGTTGAGTGCGGTGGGGACGTCGCCCGGCTGGGCCGAGCGCAGCCGGGTCAACGGTGCGAGCACGACGCGATGGGACAGGGCCAGGGCGCCAAGGCGCACCGGTTCGAACAAGGCTTCGGTCATAAGGGTCTGCTCCGAGGCGCCGCCCGACATAGGGCCGGGCCATGTTGCAGTGCAATATGAGGCGCGCCCCGGCGCATGGAAGAGACCGCCCGATCACAGGCGTGAATGATGGTGATTGGCTCGTCGCGCCCTAACAGGCGCGCTGGTCGGAGTGAGAGGATTCGAACCTCCGGCCCCTGCCTCCCGAAGACAGTGCTCTACCAGGCTGAGCTACACTCCGTACCCTGCGGGAGCCGCGCTATACCCCGCCCCCC
>JBKJNV010000321.1:0-9625 GCA_046593435.1 Roseomonas sp. | reverse complement strand
CGCGAGTGCTGCGAAGAGTGGCACGAGGCAGGCGCCGCCGGGCATCATGTAGTCATGCGGCTCGATGATGATGCAGGGTGCTACGGCGAAGACGGCGCTATCGGCCTTCATCACCTCGCGCTCGGCGCCCTCGATGTCGAGCTTCACGATCAGCGGGGCGCCGTTGGGGATCTCCGCGATCAGGGAGGACAGGCGGCGCGACGGCACGCCCCCGCCGTCGATCACCGTGCGCGCCCAGGAGCCCTCGGCGGGCGTGTCGCCCAGATGGACCCCACGCTCATGCGACCAGAGCGCGGCATGCACGGGGCGGATGCGGGCCTCACCGGCACAGTTCAGGCAAAGCTCGGCGAAGGTGGCGGCGTCTGGTTCGACGGCGATGACCACTGCTTCGGGAAACATCGCGGCGAAATACAACGCCGAGTAGCCGACATTCGCGCCCGCATCGATGACCAGCGGCTGGAGCCCTGCGGCAAGCTGCCGGCGCACCAGGCCGCGCAGCCCGCCCAGCAGCGCGTCGCCGAGCTGATAATCCTTCCAGCCGAAGATCTGCGAGGCGACGAAAGGGTCGCTATCGGTGGGACGGATACGGATGGGCTGGGCGCCGGCGCGGACGTCCACGGGCTCCGCGCGCCCCAACACACGGCGCGTCCAGATCTGGAGCGCCGCAGCGGGCCCGATCGCCTTGCTCAGCCCCAGCATGTGCCGGAGCTTTGTTGTATATTGCATGGTAAGCTACGCACCCAATTGACTGCACCCACTATGCGCGCGTAGCCAATGCAGCGGAACCCAGGATCACGGTAAAGACGTCTGCATCGCGCAATTGTGGCTCAACACAAGATTGCGCAACCCATCATTGTGAATCTTTCTCGGGTTCACCTCGATAATGACCGTGATCCGGAGTTCATCTTCTTCAATGCTTGCATAACCGTGCCCGTCACCCGAGCATCTGGCCGCCATCGACGATGATGGTCTGCCCGGTCACCCACCGCGCGAGCGGCGATGCCAGGAACAGCGCGACATCGGCCACCTCCTCGGGCGTGCCGAGGCGGCCGAAGGGGATCGACGCCAGGATGTTCGCGTAGACCGGCTCATTGGCCAGGCGGCGCTGTTCCCACGACCCGCCGGGGAATTCGATGGACCCAGGGGCCACCGCATTCACCCGCACGCCATCCTTCGCGAGCATGGCTGCCTGGGACGAGGTGTAGCTGATCAGCAGCGCCTTGACCGCCGCATAGGCCGGCGTGCGCGTCGAGGGGCGGAAGCCCGAGATGGAGCTGACATTGATGATGCTGCCGCGGGACGCGCGCAGATGCGGGATGGCCACGCGGCTTGCGCGCACGGTCGCCATGACATCGACGGACAGGCCCGCGGCCCAGCCCTCCTCGGTATCCGTCGCGCCGAAGCCGGAGGCGTTGTTCACCAGCACGTCGACGCCGCCGAGTGCGGCGGCCGCGTCTTCCACCCAGCGCAACACTGCCGGTCCATCGCCCAGGTCGCAGGAGGAGGCGAGGGCCTTGCCCCCGAAGGCGGCGAGGCTGGCCTGCGCCGCGTCGAGCGGGCCCTGGCTGCGGGCGCAAATGGCGACATCGGCGCCGGCGCGGGCGAAGCCCTGCGCGATGGCGAGACCAATGCCGCGGCTGCCGCCCGCGATGAGGACGCGCTTGGAGGAGAAATCGAAGGTCATGGAGCGGTCCGTGCGAAGGTGAGGCGCGAAGCCTAATGCAGACGTGGTGAAGTACGAAGAGTAGTCACTGGATCTCGCCTGATGGACAACGGGTTTGTCCCTCACCGTGTGACCACAAAAAAGCTGATCATCTTCTGTTTTTCGCCTTGCCGCGGAACTTCGTGGCGAAACCATGGTAGGATCGAAAACTATCGAGGCTTCCAGGGTCTACCCACGAACCAGAATCCATAAAGGAGGTGCGATGAAGATGATAACGATCGCGTCGGCGGTGGCGCTACTGGCGGGATTCGATGCTGCGGCGCAGGTGCCTAGGGAGTACTCCTTGCCGCAATCGGGCCCGGTTGCCGATATCCTCGACAATGCCGCATGGATTGTGCGTTTGACACGCTGCGGTCAGCGCACCGAAGCATGGGGCCGGGATGCACATGATGCGATGATCGCTCTGCTCTACGCAGAGGTGGCGCGCATACATCCACAGGAGAGTGCCCGGTCTATCCCCGCAGCCTTTTTGCTTGGAGCCTTCACGATGGCCAAGCAGATGAGCGGCGATGAACCGGCGCCTGCCGCAGCCCAGTGCGAGCGCCTTCGCGGTGCTCCGATGCTGCCAGCCCTTGATGCGGCGCAGCGGCGATACGCCGAGGATCGTCAACGCGCTGTTGGTCGTGGCAGATGAGCCTATTATGCCGACGCCTGCTAATTGTAGGTGGGCTGTTCGCGGCAGGGTGCGCTCAGCAGCAGCCGGTCGCGCGCCCAGCACCGCTCACTGCACCTCGAACGCACGCGGAAGAACGGAACGCCATGCAAACCCGCGTCTACGCTCGCGCGCACCTCCTGCGGCAGTACATGACTGTTTTGGGCTGTCGCCTTCGCACTGCCACCTGGGTTGACGAGCAGAGCGCGATCATTCTCGCTCAAGCGCGGCGGGACCTTCCTGAATTTGCCCGCCTCACTGGCATGACTGAGGTCCAGGCAGAATACATGTGGCGCGGCATGGTCGCCATGGCGATTGACGTAGGAATGCTGGACACTTTGCGTGGGCCGCCAGGCACTTGCGATCACATGCGAGAACGCTATCCGCCCATCGCCTCTCAAACATGATTGCATGACGCGACCACCGGAGAGTTGGCAGCGGACGATATACACATTGCGCCGGCACCCCGTCTTGCAAGCCGCGCCCGCAATCTACGGTCGGCCCGCCTTCGCTGCCATGGGGATGCTGGCGGAGCGCCATTGGTCGGGGCAATGGCCGGTAGTTGCTTGGGGACCGCTCAGCCGAGGCTATTGTGCAGCGCCGCCAAGCTCGCCACGCCGTCACGCTGTTTCGGGCGCTCGTACTGCTGGCGTGTTTGCGATAAGCCGGGACAAGCGCCCAGCGGGTCCGCGATTGATCCGCTGAAAAGAGGTCCGCCGATTAAGTGGAAGCGGAACGGCTCTAAGCTTTTTAGAAGAAGGATGGGCGCAGTAGGGCTCGAACCTACGACCCGCTGATTAAGAGTCAGCTGCTCTACCAACTGAGCTATGCGCCCGGAGGGCGGGCTAATGCCCCGACCGGCCCGCTTTGTCCAGCCCCTACCTTCAGTCCCCAAGCTTCAGTCCCGCGTCACGCCCAGCTCCGCATCGCGGTGGATATGGGCCGACAGCAGCAGCCCAAAGCCCAGCATCGTCGTCAGCATCGCCGACCCACCATGGGAAATCAGCGGCAGCGGTACGCCGCCCACGGGGATGGCGCCCGTCACCATCGCCACGTTGACAAAGACATAGAGAAAGAAATTCGTCCCCAGCCCCACCGCCAGCAGCCGTCCGAACTGGTGGCGCGACCGGAACGCCACCAGGAAGCAGAAGGTCACCACGCCCAGCATCATGGCCAGCACCGTCAGCGCGCCGACCAGGCCGAATTCCTCGGCCAGCATGGTGAAGATGAAGTCGGTCTGCTTCTCGGGCAGGAAGTTCAGGTGGCCTTGTGTTCCCTGTAAAAATCCTTTCCCCCACAGCCCGCCCGACCCCAGCGCGATCTTGGACTGGATGATGTTGTACCCCGCCCCCAGCGGGTCGCTCTCGGGGTCGAGGAAGGTCGTGATGCGCGCGCGCTGATAGTCGTGCAGATGTTCATAGGCAATGGGTGCGGCAATCCCGATGCACACCGCGAGGGCCGCGAACTTCCACCACCGCACGCCGGCCGCCCACAGCACCGCAATCCCCACCACACCGGTAATCAGCGCGGTGCCCAGGTTGGGCTGCTTGAGGATCAACCCCACGGGGATCAGGATCATGATGCCCGCCGGGATCAGGAACAGCAGGTTGCCCATCCGCTCCCAGCTCGCGCGATGGAAATAGGCCGCGAGCCCGAGCACCAGCATGATTTTCATCAGCTCGGATGGCTGCAACTGGATGGGGCCCACATCGATCCAACGCTGCGCGCCCTTGCCGACATTGCCCACCAGCAGCACCAGCACCAGCATCCCGACCCCGCCGAGATAGCCCAGCCAGGACAGCTTCGCGATCAGCTTGATGTCGATCATCGCGACCGAGAGCATCAGCACCAGGCCGAAGCCGAACCGGATGGCATGCTTCGAGGCATAGGGCTCGGGCGCGCCGCCGCCGGCCGAATACAGCGCCACATACCCCACGCCGGCGATGGCCGAGACCAGCAGCACGAACAGCCACGGCACCTGCCAGAACTTGTTCAGCAGGCCGATGCCGCGGTCCCGCGCGAGCAGGCGCTTCTCCAGGATCATGGCGCCCGCTCCGCAACGCGCTGGGTTCCCGGCCCGCCAGGCCGCAGGCGCTGGAATGCCTCGACCAGCACATCGCGCGCAAGAGGCGCGGCCGCGCCGCTGCCCGAGGTGCCGTGCTCCACCACCACCGAGACCGCGAACAGCGGGTTGTCATGCGGCGCATAGGCCACGAACAGCGCGTGCGGCCGCCACTCCCGCGGCATGGTCTCGACCCGGAAGCCGCGCTCGCGCTGTTCGCGCGTCACGCGGCGCACCTGGGTGGTGCCGGTCTTGCCGGCCATCTGGGCGCCGATCGAGACCGGCAGCCGCGACAACCGCGCCGTGCCCCCTTCCTCATTCACCACGGACCACATGGCATCGCGCATCAGGCGCATGTCGCGGTCGGGGATGCCCAGGGAAGGCCAATCCTCCGCCCGGGTGCCGCGGACCGGGCGCCCGCCCACCAGCTTCGTCAGATGCGGTTGGACCGCGCGCCCGGTGGCCAGGCGCGCCGTCATCGTCGCGAGCGAAAGCGGTGTGTATTGAAAGAAGCCCTGCCCGATGCCGTGAATGACGGTATCGCCCAGCGCCCAGGGCCGGCCCTGCGCCTCCCGCCAGGCGCGCGTGGGCGACAGGCCACGGCGCACGCCCGGGATCTCGATCTCCAGATCCACGCCAAGCCCGAAGCGCCGCGCCATCGCGGAGATGCGGTCGATGCCGAGCCGCTTTGCCATCTCGTAGAAATAGACGTCGCAGGAGTATTTCAGCGCCTGGCGCATATCCATGCCGCCATGGCCATTGCGGTTGTGGCAATGGAAGCGCGAGGTGCCGAGGTCCATGTGGCCGGGGCAACTGATCCGCTCGCCCGGCGTCGTCACCCGCGCCTCCAGGGCCGCGAGTGCGACCACCATCTTGAAGGTGGACCCCGGCGCATACAGCCCGTTGGTCGCCTTGTTGATCAGCGGTGTCGAGCGCGAGGCGGTCCATTGCCGCCACTGCGCCCCGGACACGCCGGTGTTGAACACGGAGGGGTCGAAGCTGGGCTGGCTGGCCATGGCCAGCACCTCGCCGTTGCGGGCATCGAGCAGGACGACGGAGGTGCCCTCCTGGATGCGGCCGCGGACGGCGCGCTGGAGGTCGGCATCGACGCTGATCTGCACATCCTGGCCGGGGATGCCCTCGCGCCGGTCCAATTCACGGATGACGCGGCCCACCGCGTTGACCTCGAACTGGACCGACCCCGCCCGGCCGCGCAGCACGCGGTCATGATGGCGCTCCACGCCCGCGCGCCCCACCCGGATGCCCGGCAGTTCTAGCAGCGGGTCCTCGCCGATATCGGCTTCGGCGGGCGGTGCGACGTAGCCGACGATATGGGCCAGGTGCTCAGCCTCGGGGTACAGCCGCGTGGTGCCGAGATCGACGCTGATGCCCGGCAGGTCGGGCGCGTTCACCTCGATCCGCGCCATCTCCTCCCAGGTGAGGAACTCACGCACGATGACGGGGACGAAGCGGCGGCGGCGGCGCACCTCGCGCTCGATCCGCGCGCGTTCATGCGTTTCGAGCGGGACGATGCGCGTGAAGGTCTCAAGCGTGGCGTTCACATCGGCACTCTGTTCTGCCACCAGCAGCGCGCGCCAGTTCAGCCGGTTGCCGGCCACGACCTTGTTGTTGCGGTCCAGCACGCGGCCGCGCGGTGGCGCAATCAGCCGGGCAGAGATGCGGTTGTCTTCGGCGAGCGTCGCATAGCGCGCGCCCTGCTCGATCTGCAGCTTGTACAGGCGCGAGGCGAGGAAGGCGAAGGCGCCCAGCTGCACGCCACCCAAAATGAAGGCGCGGCGGCGGAACACGCTGCGGCGGCGCTCCTCCTCCTTGCGCACGGTGCGCTCTCCGCCCAAGGGGCGCAGCGGGCGGCTGTCGCGGTCGCTCACGCGTCCAGCTCCGCCTGGCGCATCGCACGATGCGCGCGCGTCATCAGCCAGGCGAGGGTGGGGTACAGCCCCGCCGCCAGCAGCGCGAACTGGATGGAAGGCTCGAGCGGCGGCAGGCGTAGCGACAGGATGGCGTGCAGCAACCACCCCAGACCGGCAGCACCCGCCGCGAAGCCGCAGAACACCAGCCACACCGACAGGAAGCTCCATCCCGCCAAGGCCCGCCGCCAGCGGAAGGCCAAGCCATGCACCGCAAGCAGGCTCAGCACCCCGATGCCGAGCGGGGCATAGGTGACCAGGTCCTGCAGCAGCCCGAGTGCGAAGACCGCCACCGGGGACATGCTCAGCGGCCGGAAAATGGACCAGAAGAACACCGCCGGCAGCACCACGGCGGGGACCAACGCAGGCGCACCGCGGAAGGCGGCAACCAGCAGCAGCAGCACCGCGGTTGCCACGGGCGGCAGGGCGGCGCGGGCAAAGGCGTCCAGCCGGCGCCAGAATCCCTGGGCGGGCTCCTGCCGGCCCGGCCGCGGTCGCAGTGGCGGCCTGTCCATGCTGCTGCTCCGCTCAGCGACGCTGCGGGCGCGGTTCGGGCCGAGCCACCGATTCCGGCGGCAGGATGCCGCGCAGGCCGAAATCGAACAGCCGCACCATGTCCAGCCTGTCGAGATGGGCGAACAGCTCCACCTCCGCCGCGCCGGAGGGGGAGAAGCGCACCACGCCCACCGGCAGCCCGGCCGGGAAGGCCCCGGCCTCTGCGCTGGTCACGATGCGCTCACCCTCCTGCGGGGTAGACCCCTCGGGCCAATGCGCGATGCGGGGGCGGACGCCGTTGGTGCCCAGCATCATGGCCCGCACGCGTGAGCCTTCGAGCGTGATCGGCACGCGGGAGTTCATGTCGGTGGCCAGCAGCACGCGGGCGGAGCGGCTGCCCACTTCGGTCACGCGCCCGACCAGCCCGCGTTCATCCAACGCGACCTGGCCCTTGCGCACCGGCTGGCCGGGCAGCGTGGCCAGCAGCACGGCGCGGGCATAGGTTCCACCCCCATCGGCAACCACGCGGGCGGTGTTGAAGCTGGGCGCGCTGTCGGGCACGAAATTGGTCTGGCGGCGCAGCAGGACGTTTTCCGCCTCAAGTGCCAAGGCCGCGGCGTGCCAGCGGCGCAGGCGCTCATTCTCCTCGCGCAGGCGGGCATTGTCCGAGCGCAGATGCAGCAGCGACCGCGCCTCATCCAGGCCGTCCTGCACCGCACCCAGCGGTTCCGCCATCACGGCATAGATGGGTGCCAGCACATCGGCCAGCGCGGTGCGCGCACGTTCGGCGATGACGGTATCGGCCTTGCCCAGCAGCATGGTGCCGAAGGCCGCAGCGACCATCAGCGGCAGGGTCAGGCGCGACAGCGCCTGGCGAAGCGGGATGCTGAGACGGATCACCGATACCCTACCCTCAAACCCTTCCTGCGTCCCGGATCGCCGCAAGGCCAAGCACGCCGCGTGCCGCCTCATCCTGCCGCAATCGGCTTCGCGCGTCGCCAGATTAATGCTTGAAGCGGATCAATACATGGATGTGAGGACATGCCGGAGGCGCTTGATGTCCTCCAGCGCCCGCCCGGTGCCCAAGGCGACGCAGGACAGGGGATCCTCCGCCACCACGACCGGCAGGCCCGTGGCATCGCGCAGCACCTGGTCGAGGCGGTGCAGCAGCGCCCCGCCCCCGGTCAGCACGATGCCCTTGTCCACGATGTCAGCCGCGAGCTCGGGGGGGGTGTTCTCCAGCGCGACCTTCACCGCCTCCACGATCGCGAGGACCGGCTCGAACAGCGCCTCGGCGATCTGGCGTTCGGAGACGGCGACCTCGCGCGGGACGCCGTTCATCAGGTCGCGGCCCTTGACCTCGGTGAAGTTGCCTTCGCCGCCATTGTCGGGCGCGGCAGCGGCGCCGATTTCCATCTTGATGCGCTCGGCGCTCGATTCGCCGATGAGCAGGTTCGCGGAGCGGCGGATGTAGGAGATGATCGCCTCATCCATCTTGTCGCCGCCCACCCGGACCGAGCGGGCATAGACGATGCCGCCCAGCGAGATGACGGCAACCTCGGTCGTCCCACCGCCGATATCGACCACCATCGACCCCGAAGGCTCGGTCACCGGCAGGCCGGCGCCGATCGCGGCGGCCATCGGCTCCTCGATCAGCAGCACCTTGCGCGCCCCCGCACTCTCGGCACTTTCCTGGATCGCGCGGCGCTCGACGGCGGTGGACCCCGAGGGCACGCAGACGATGATCAAGGGCGAGGCAAAGCGGCGGCGGTTGTGCACCTTGCGGATGAAGTGCTTGATCATTTCCTCCGCGACCTCGAAATCGGCAATGACGCCGTCGCGCAGCGGCCGGATGGCGGCGATGTTGCCCGGCGTGCGGCCGAGCATGAGCTTCGCCTCCTCGCCCACCGCCAGCACCTGCTTGCGTCCACGCGTATCGGAAATCGCCACCACCGAAGGCTCGTTCAGAACGATGCCACGCCCCTTCACGTAAACAAGCGTGTTTGCCGTGCCGAGGTCGATGGCCATGTCTGCCGAGAGAAAGCCGAACAGGCGAGAGAACATGCGCCAAACCTTCCTCAGGCGGACCCACCCCGATCCCGTCGCCTGGGGGGGTGCCGCCTATAGATCACAACTCTGCGCGGGAAACGGGGGGGAGCCTTAGCCGGGGCCGGGCCAGGGCTCAAGCCGGATTCAGGCGGCGGCGGCCCCAGCGCGCAGGATGCGTCGCCCGGGACAGTTGCGCTCTCGCCATGGATGACGATGATGCAACGACGCAAGGGCCACTTTGCCCATCGCCGGAGAACTCGCCATGCGCCGTCGCACCATCCTTGCCGGAGCCGCCCTCGGCCCGCTGCTGCTGCTGGGCTGCAACCGGGCGGCACCGGTCTACACCGTGACGGAGGCGAATTTCCTCGGCTCGGCGCCACTGGCCCGCCGCGCGGACCAGATCCGCCGCGCTGCCATCCGGCGCAACTGGACGGTGCAGGACACCCGCGCCGGCGCAATGCGCGCGACCTTCAACGCGCGCGGCAACCAGGCCGTGGTCGAGATCACCTATACGCGCGACAGCTTCTCGATCCGGCACCTGGAAAGCAACAACCTCAACTTCAACGGGGCCGAGATCAGCCGCGCCTATAATGGCTGGGTGCAGGATCTGGAGCGGGGGATCATCGCGGCTTCCGCCACCTGACACCAGCGGTCATGAAGGATGACCGCCGGTGTCAGGCTTATGTGTGCCCTCATGCGCCGGGCGCGCGCTCCGC